>JAYUQE010000219.1:0-1699 GCA_043756905.1 Burkholderiales bacterium
GCACTTCCACCTTCAGCACGCCGCTGACCATGCCGCGCAGGCTGGTGGTGAGCCAGAGCTGGTCGTAGTTGCCGGCGCCCGAATCCAGGCACACCACCAGGCCGACCTGGCCTAACCGGGTCTTGAGTGCGTCAAGGTAGGCGGGCAAGTCCGGCGAGCCGGATTCTTCGCAGGTTTCGATCAAACCCACACAGCGCGGGCGGGCAATGCCCTGGGCATCGAGCGCCTCGATGGCGCTGATGGCGGCGTACACCGCGTAGCCGTCGTCGGCGCCGCCGCGGCCGTAGAGCAGGCCGTTCTCGAACTTCGGCGTCCAGGGCCCCAGGTCGTTGCGCCAGCCGTTGAATTCGGGTTGCTTGTCGAGGTGGCCATACAGCAGCACGGTGTCGCCGCTGCCGCTGCCGTTGCCGGCGCCGGCACGGGTGGCCGGCACGTCGAAGAAGATCACCGGCGTGCGCCCGGGCAGGCGAATCACCTCCAACGTTAACCCCGCCACCTTTCTGCTTTCCACCCAGGCCGCGGCGTCCAGCAGCACGCGCTCGATGTGGCCGTGGGCTTGCCACTCGGCGTCGAACATCGGGCTCTTGGCGGGAATGCCGATGTAATGCGTCAAGGCCGGCACGATCTGTTCGTCCCATTGGCGCGCCGTGTGGCGGGCCAGGGCCTTGGCTTCATCGGCTTGCACAGGAAGGTTGGGGTCGCGGGCGTTCATGGGGGCCTTTTGAAAGGGGTTTTGGGCGAGCTTGTCAGCGCGGCAACAGGGCGTCAAGCCCGCGGCACAGCGCAGTGAGCACCGCGTCGCGTTCGGGCTCATTGAAGATCTCATGGAACAGGCCGTGCCAGGCGCGCACGCGCAGCCACTCGCGCGGCGCTGCGGCGGCAAATTCAGCGCTGCCGCCGGGCGCCACGCAGCGGTCGGCGCCGGCCCACATCAGCAAGGTGGGCGTCTTCCAGTGCGGCGCCAAGGCGCGCGCATGGGCACCGGCGTCGATGATGAAACGCGCCAGGCGCGGCGTGATGCGGTTGTGCACCAAAGGGTCGGCCTGGTAGGCGGCCACCACGGCCGGGTCGTGCGACAGCCAGGCCGGCTTCAGGCCGTTGCCCGCCGCCAGGTTGGGCGCAAAGCGCAGGCCAAAGTTGAGCAGCATGCGCTGCGCCGCGCTCATGGTCACGGCCAGTGCGGGCGAAGACAGCACCAGCATGTCCACATCGCGCTGCCACAGCGCCGGCGCGCTGCTCAAGGCCTCGGCCACGAAGCGCGCCGCCAGCGCGCCGCCCATGCTGTGGCCCAGCAGCACCAAAGGGCCGGTGTCGCGCAAGGCGTCGATGGCCCGGGCCAGGTCGAGCAGAAGGCTTTCAGGCAGCGGCAAGGCGCCGCGCGGGCCGGGGCTGGCGCCGTGGCCGCGCTGGTCGTACGCCACCACGCGCCAGCCGGCGGCGTTCAAGCGCGCCGCCACGTGCGCATAGCGGCCCGCATGCTCGCCCAGGCCATGCACCAGCAACACGGTGCCGCGCGCTTGCGCCAGCGGCCATTCAAAGGTGTGCAAGTCCAGGCCGTCATGGCCTTTGAAACTGTTCATGGCTTGCGGCGATAAATGAAGTGATAGACCAGGCCCACCAGCACGCTGCCGCCCACCAGGTTGCCCGGGATCACCCACAGCAGGTTGTGGCCGAAGCCGGCCCAGGTGACGGCGTTGGC
>JAYUQE010000220.1:0-4277 GCA_043756905.1 Burkholderiales bacterium
GGCCTGATCGGCCTGGGTGCGATTGGCCAGGTGCTGGCGCGCGAGCTGCAAGCGCGGCGAGGCGAGGGTTTGCAATTGGTGGGCGTGCTGTGCCGCGGCAGCGCGGCCTGTGCGCCGTTTGGTTTGGCGCCGGTGGCCACCGTGCACGCCTTGCTTGAACTGAAACCTCACCTGGTGGTGGAAGCCGCCGGCCACGCCGCGGTGCAAAGCCACGGTGCGGCCTGCCTGCGCGCCGGGTGCGACCTGCTGCTGGCCAGCGTGGGCGCGCTGGCCGACGCCGCGCTGCACGCCGAGTTGCAGGCCGCTGCTGCGGCCGGCGCCAGCCAGCTCTTGCTGCCCTCGGGCGCGCTGGGCGGGCTCGATTGGTTGCAGGCCGCGCACCTGGCTGGTTTGCACAGCGTGCGCCTGCGTTCGAGCAAGCCGCCCGCGGCCTGGCGCGGCACCGCCGCCGAGCAGGCGCTGGATCTGGCCGGGTTGCGCAGGGCCACCACGTTCTTCAAAGGCAGCGCGCGCGAAGCGGCGCGCCTGTACCCGAAGAACGCCAACGTGGCCGCCACGCTGGCACTGGCCACCCTGGGCTTTGATGCCACGCAGGTGGAACTGGTGGCCGACCCCGCCAGCCCGGGCAACGTGCACGAGCTGCATGCCCAGGGCTTGGCCGGTACGCTGAGCCTGAAGCTGGACAACGCGGCCTCGGCCGACAGCCCGAAGTCGTCGGCCATCACCGCCTATAGCTTGCTGCGCGGCATCCTCGCGCGGCGGGCGCCTTTCGCGGCGTGCTGAGAACGCATCATGTCAAACGTTAATGTGGAAGCGCCATGCCGAAATACGGACCACCGCTGAATCTTGCCAAATGGGTCGAGGCCCATGCCGAGCGGCTCAAGCCGCCCGTGGGCAACCAGCAGATCTGGCAGGACGCCGACTTCATCTGCACCGTGGTCGGCGGCCCCAACCAGCGCACCGACTTTCACGACGATCCGCACGAGGAATACTTCCACCAATTCAAGGGCCGCGCCCATGTGCTGTTGTGGGACCGCGGCCGCTACGAGCGGATTGACTTGAACGAGGGCGACATCTTCCTGCTGCCCGCCCATGTGCAACATTCGCCGCAGCGCCCGCAGCCAGGCAGCCTGTGCACGGTGATCGAACGCCAGCGCGCCAGCGGCTGCATCGACGCCTTCAACTGGTATTGCGCGCACTGCGGCACGCTGGTGCAAAGCCACAGCGTGCAACTGGCCAGCATCGTGGACGACCTGCCGCCGCTGTTCCAGCGCTTCTACGACAGCCCGGCACCCGAGCGCGTGTGCTCGGGTTGCGGCCAGACCCACCCCGGGCGCGATTGGCGAGCCTGGCACGCCGCCCTGGCGCAGCGCCATGGCCATGCCGCGATACCGCCGGCCGGATAATCAGCGCATGTCTTTCGGAGCGCTCAAGATGCCACAGCGAATGCCACAGCGACCCTTCATGTTCGGTGCCGTGGTGGCCGCGTTGTGGGTTGCCGCAGGCGCCGCCCAGGCCCAGGGTCAAGTGGTCAACGCCTTGTGCTCCACCGACCAGTCCTGGTGCGAGTTGGCCGCCAAGGACTTTCACGCCGCCACCGGCATCAAGGTCAACCAGGCGCGCAAGGCCACCGGCGAGGCCCTGGCGCAGTTGCGCGCCGAATCAGCCAACCCCAAGACCGACCTGTGGTGGGGCGGCACGGGTGACCCCTTCTTGCAAGCCGCCGAAGTGGGCCTGCTCGATGCCTACCGGCCGGAATACTTGAACGACCTGCACAGTTGGGCCGTGCGGCAATACGCCATGAGCGGCAACATGGTGGGCGGCTTTTACACCAGCGCCATCGGCTTTGGCTGGAACGAAGACGTGCTGAAGAAGAAGAACCTGCCCGCGCCCAAGTGCTGGAGCGACTTGATCGATGCGCGCTACAAGGGCGAGATTGAGACCTCGCACCCGGGGTCCAGCGGCACGGGCTACACCATCCTGGCCGGGCTGGTGCAGTTGATGGGCGAGGAGCCGGCGTTCGATTACCTGAAGAAGCTGCACCGCAACACCGTTCAGTACACGCGCAGCGGCACGGCGCAGGCCAAGAGCGTGAGCAAGGGCGAGGTGGGCATCGGCGTGAGCTTCATCTTCGGCTTCGAGGGCGAACGATTGCAAGGCTTCAAGCAGGTGAAGAGCGCCGCGCCCTGTGAAGGCACCGGTTATGAAGTGGGTGGCATTGCCCTGGTCAAAGGCGCGCGCAACAAAGAGGCCGCCAAGCGCTACTACGACTGGCTGATGAGCCCGGCCGGCCAGGCTGTCGGCGCGCGGGCCGATTCGTTGCAGGTGCCCGCCAACAAGACCTTCAAGCCCGACCCGCGCATTCCGCTCACCGACAACGTGCGCCTGATCAAGTACGACTTCGAGAAATACGGCAAGGCGGCCGAGCGCCGGCGCCTGATCGAGCGCTGGGAGAAGGAAGTCAATTCCTTGCCGCGCTGACTTTCAGCGCGGCCGGCTGGCTCTTGAAAGGGCCTGTGTCCGGCCCAAAATAGCCACCGTGCGCCCCGCCTCCGGGGCGCGCTTCCATTCCACGCACCCTTTCGAGACGCCAAGACCATGAGCAAACAGACCCATGCCTTCCAGGCCGAGGTCAAGCAGATCCTGCACCTCGTCACCCATTCGCTGTATTCGAACAAGGAGATCTTCCTGCGCGAGATGGTGTCCAACGCCTCGGACGCCTGCGACAAGCTGCGCTTTGAGGCACTCGACAACTCGACGCTGTACGAAGACGCGCCGGAATTGCAGGTGCACGTGAGCTTCGATGGCGCGGCCAAGACGCTGAGCATCCGCGACAACGGTGTCGGCATGAGCGCGGAAGAAGCGGTGGCGCATCTGGGCACGATCGCCAAGAGTGGCACCCGCGAATTCATGGCCACGCTGGAAGGCGATCAAAAGAAGGACGCGAACCTGATCGGCCAGTTCGGCGTCGGCTTCTATTCGGGTTTCATCGTCGCCGACAGAATCACGGTCGAGTCACGCCGCGCCGGACTGAAGCCCGAAGAGGCGGTGCGCTGGAGCAGCGACGGCTCAGGCCAGTTCGAGGTCGAGACGATCACCCGCACCGAACGTGGCACCGACGTGACGCTGCACCTGCGCGAGGGTGAAGAAGAGTTCCTGAAGACCTGGAAGCTGAAGTCGATCATCGGCAAGTACTCCGACCACATCTCGTTGCCGATCCTGATGAAGAAGGAAGTGTGGATCGCCGAGAAGGCCGAAACGGTGGTGAAAGACGAGTGGGAGACCGTCAACAAGGCCGCAGCGCTCTGGACGCGCGCCAAGAGCGACATCACCGACGCGCAGTACCAAGAGTTCTACAAGCAGATTTCATTCGACAGCGAGGCGCCGCTGGCCTACACCCATAACCGGGTTGAAGGCCGCAGCGAGTATACGCAGTTGCTCTACATCCCGGCCAAGGCGCCGTTCGATTTGTGGAACCGCGAGAAGGCGGCCGGCGTGAAGCTTTACGTCAAGCGCGTTTTCATCATGGACGAGGCCGAAGCGCTGCTGCCGGTGTATCTGCGCTTTGTCAAAGGCGTGGTGGACTCGGCCGACCTGCCGCTGAATGTCAGCCGCGAGTTGCTGCAAGAGAGCCGCGATGTGAAAGCTATCCGTGAAGGATGCACCAAGCGGGTCTTGGGCATGCTCGAGGACCTGGCCGCGCACGACGCGCCTTTCACGCCTGCCGAGCCCAAGGAGGGCGAGGCGGCCAGCGATGTCACCGATGTGCCCAGCGAGGAAGACAAAGCCAAGGCTGGCAAGTACAGCGCCTTCTATGCCGAGTTCGGCGCCGTGCTGAAAGAAGGCCTGGGCGAAGACTTTGCCAATCGCGAACGCCTGTCCAAGCTGCTGCGCTTTGCCTCGACGCAGTCAAGCGCCACCAACGTCAGCTTTGCCGACTACAAAGCGCGCATGAAAGAAGGCCAGGAGGCGATCTACTACATCACCGCCGATACCTTGGCCGCCGCCAGGAACAGCCCGCAGCTCGAGGTCTTCAAGAAAAAGGGCATCGAAGTGCTGCTCATGTGCGACCGCGTTGACGAGTGGGCGCTGGGCTATCTGCACGAGTTCGACGGTACGCCCTTGCAATCGGTGGCCAAGGGCGCGGTGGACCTGGGCAAGCTGCAAGACGAAGAGGAGAAGAAAGCAGCGGACGCCGTCGCCGAGACCTTCAAGCCGGTGCTTGAAAAATTGAAAGAGGCGTTGAAAGACAAGGCCGAGGACGTGCGCGTCACCAC
>JAYUQE010000221.1:0-12350 GCA_043756905.1 Burkholderiales bacterium
TTGCGCATTGGCTTGTGCCACATCAAGCGCAGCGGCGCTGGCATCCGTGGCCAGCACCTGGGCGCCGGGCCAGGCCTGTTTGATGGCCAGGGCGATCGCGCCACTGCCGGTGCCCAGGTCGAGCACGCGCGGGGAAGCCGAGTGCGGCTGTCCGTTTAGCAGCTCAAGCGCCCAATCAACCAAGGTTTCGGTGTCGGGCCGAGGCACGAGCACGGCCGGGCTCACGGCCAGCGTCAGGCCATGGAATTCGCGCTCACCAATCAGGTAGGCCAGCGGCATACCTTGCGCACGCAGCTCGCAGTTTGCAAGGTAGGCCTGCAAGGCCAAGGGCGCCGGCGCGGCGTCGTCATGCGCCAGGAGCCAGGTTCGCGGCCGGCCCAATTGGTGGCCCAGCAGCACTTGCGCATCCAGCCGCGTCAGCCCCAGACTGCGCGCCTGGGCCAGCGCCTGGGCGACTGTGAGGCTCAAGCCCCCGCCTCCAGCGCGGCCAGTTGCTCGGCCGCTCGTTCGGCTTGCAGGGCGGCCACCACATCGGTCAGGTCGCCGTCCATGATCTGCGCCAGCTTGTACAGCGTCAGGTTGATGCGGTGGTCGGTCAGCCGGCCCTGCGGGAAGTTGTAGGTGCGGATTCGGTCGGAGCGGTCGCCGCTGCCGATCAGGCCCTTGCGCGTGGCCGCTTCCTTGGCGGCGCGTTCGTTGCGCTCCTTTTCCTGCAAACGGGCGGCCAGCACGGCCATGGCCTTGGCCTTGTTGCGGTGTTGGCTGCGGTCGTCCTGGCATTCGGCCACCAGCCCGGTGGGCAAATGGGTGATGCGGATCGCGCTGTCGGTTTTGTTCACATGCTGGCCGCCGGCACCGCTGGCCCGGAAAGTGTCGATGCGCAGGTCTGCCGCCTTGAGCGTGACCTCGGCGCTTTCTTTCGGTTCGGGCATCACGGCCACGGTGCAGGCGCTGGTGTGGATGCGGCCCTGCGCTTCGGTCACGGGCACCCGCTGCACACGGTGGCCGCCGGATTCGAAGCGCAGCTTGCCGTAGACGCCGTCGCCTTCGACGCGCAGCACCAGTTCCTTGTAACCGCCGAGTTCAGAGGCGCTTTCACTCATCACTTCGGTGCGCCAGCCCTGGCGCTCGCAATAGCGCAGGTACATGCGCGCCAGGTCAGCCGCGAACAGGGCCGACTCGTCGCCGCCGGTGCCGGCGCGAATTTCCAGGAACGCCGGGCGGTCATCGTCGAGGTCGTGCGGCAGCAAAGCCAGGTGCAAGCTGGCCTGCAAGCGGGCCAGGTCGGCGCTGGCGGCGCCGAGTTCCTCGCGCGCCATCTCGGCCATCTCGGGCTCGGCCAGCAACTCCTGCGCGGCCTGCTGGTCGCGTTCGCGCTGTTCGTATTGCCGATACAGGCCCACCAGTTCGGCCGCCGCGGCCTGTTCGCGCATCAGGCTGCGGTAACGATTCAGATCACCTGCCACACGCGGGTCGGCCAGGCTCGCGTCCAGCTCGGCCAGGCGCATGCCCAGGCGTTGGAGTTGCAGGCGCAGCGTGTCTTTCATGGGGCAGGGCGTTGCGGCGCCGGGGTGGGCCGGCGCCGCGGTGTGTGGGGGAAGCTAACGGCCTTCGCCGTCAGGGTTGCGGGTGGCGTTGCGCAGGAACAGGCGCGACACGGTCAGCACCAATTGGGCGCGCTGCGGTTCATCAGCGGCGCGCAGCTCGGCCAAGGCGCCGTGCAGCATCTTCTGCGTCAACCCGCGCGACAGCGCATCCAGCACGACTTCAATACTTTCGCCGCGCGCCAGCAGCTTGCGCGCCCGGGCCAGCTCGGTGGCGCGCCATTCGTCGGCCTGCTCGCCCAGGGCCTGGATCAGCGGCACGTTGGCACGCTGCCCAAGCCAATGCGAAAAGCTTTGCACGCCGGCATCGATGATCGCCTCGGCCTGCGCCACGGCCGCCTGGCGCTTGGCGCCGGCACTTTGCACCAGGGCCGACAGGTCGTCCACCGTATACAGGTAGATATCAGCCAGGCGCGCCACTTCGGGTTCGATGTCGCGCGGCACGGCCAGGTCGACCATCAACATGGGCCGGCGGCGCCGCGCCTTGAGCGCACGTTCCACGGCACCCAGGCCGATGATGGGCAGTGAGCTGGCCGTGCACGACACCACGGCGTCAAACTCATGCAGCCGCGCCGGCAGCTCGGCCAGGCGCAGCGCCTGCGCCGAAAAGCGACTGGCCAGTTTTTCGCCACGCTCCAGCGTGCGGTTGGCCACCGCCATGCTCTTGGGGTTGCGTGCGGCGAAGTGCGTGTCCACCAGTTCGATCATCTCGCCCGCGCCCACGAACAGCACGCGCACCTCGTTCAAGTCTTCAAACAGCTCGGCGCACAGGCGCACGGCGGCGGCGGCCATGCTGATGGAATGGGCGCCGATCTCGGTGGAGCTGCGCACTTCCTTGGCCACCGAGAACGAGCGCTGAAAAAGCTGGTGCAAGGTGGTGCCCAGGGTGCCGGCGCCGTCGGCCTCGCGCACGGCCTGCTTCATCTGGCCCAGGATCTGCGGCTCGCCCAGCACCATCGAATCCAGCCCACTGGCCACGCGAAAGGCGTGGCGCGCGGCTTCATGGTCTTGCCGCAAATAGGTGTGGCTGGCCAGTTGGCTGGGGCCGACCTGGCCGTGCGTGGCCAGCCAGTCCAGGCTGGGCTGCACCAGGCCAGCACTGTGACCGGCCTGCGTGGCCACGTAGAGCTCGGTGCGGTTGCAGGTTGAAAGCAGCGCCACCTCGGTGCCGCTGTGGCGCAAGCGATCGCTCAAGGCGTGCAGCGCAGGGGCCAGTTGCTCGGGCGCAAAGGCGAAACGGCCGCGCACATCCAGCGGCGCGGTCGTGTGGTTCAGGCCCAGGGTGAAGACCGACATAGGTGAATTATAAAATCCGCCCCTTTTTGGGCGCGCCATGGGTCTGCTGGAGGGGTTCTGGCATCTGCTGAACTTTGTTGTGGTGGCGCTGTTGGCAGGGTGCATCGCCGCCGTGTTGGCCAAGGCAGTATGGCGGCGAGAGCTGTCGAGCAAGCCCTTTGTTTGCCTGGCCGGCGCAGCCAGCGCTGCCGCGGTGTTGGCTCTGGCCCTGGGCTGGCTCCTGCTCGGCCGCGATGGCCGCATGGGCAGCTACCTGGCCATGGTGTGCGCCATGGCTCTGGCGCTGGCCTGGGTGGGTTTCAGGCGGTGACTTCTTCTTGCACGCTCGTCTTGACTTCACCGCGCAGTGAGTGCGGGTAAGCCAGGGTGATGCGCAGATCAACCATCTGCCCCACCAGCCGCGCCGGGCCGGCGAAGTTAACGATCCGGTTGCACTCGGTGCGGCCCATCAGTTCGGGGCCGGCCACGCCGGGCCGGCGCGCCGCGCCTTCGACCAGCACGCGCTGCACGCTGCCCACGCGCTGCGCGCCGATGGCGCGTTGTTGCGCTTCGAGCCGGGCTTGCAGGCTTTGCAGGCGCTGCAGCTTCAGCGCATGCGGCGTGTCGTCGCGCAGGTTGGCCGCGGGGGTGCCGGGGCGCGGGCTGAAGATGAAGCTGAAGCTGGCGTCGAAGCCCACGTCCTCCACCAGGGCCATCAACTTGTCGAAATCTTCTTGCGTTTCACCGGGGAAACCGACGATGAAATCGCTGCCGATGCTGATGCCCGGGCGCACCGCGCGCAACCGGCGCACGACGCTCTTGAACTGCAGCGCGGTGTAGCCACGCTTCATGGCGCTGAGGATGCGGTCGCTGCCGTGCTGCACCGGCAGGTGCACATGGTTCACCAGTTGCGGAATTCGCGCGTAAGCGTCGATCAAGCGCTGGCTGAATTCATTCGGGTGGCTGGTGGTGTAGCGGATGCGCTCAATGCCCGGCAGGGCGGCCACGCATTCGAGCAGCAGGGCGAAGTCGGCCGGGTCACTGTCGGCATCACTTCCAACATTACCCACGCCGCCTCGCCAGGCGTTGACATTCTGGCCCAGCAGCGTCACTTCCTTCACGCCTTGCGCGACCAGCCCGGCCACCTCGGCCAGCACGCTGTCGAGCGGGCGGCTGACTTCTTCGCCACGGGTGTAGGGCACCACGCAATACGAACAGTATTTTGAGCAGCCCTCCATGATGGAAACGAAGGCCGCTGCGCCTTCCTTGCGCGGCGGCGGCAGGTGATCGAATTTTTCGATCTCCGGGAAGCTGATGTCCACCTGCGGCACGCGCTGCGCGCGGCGCTGCTCGATCATCTGCGGCAGGCGGTGCAGCGTCTGCGGTCCGAACACCAGGTCAACATATGGTGCGCGCTCGATGATCGCCGCGCCCTCCTGGCTGGCCACGCAACCGCCCACGCCGATGAGCACGCCCTTGCTCTTCAGGTGCTTCACGCGGCCCAGGTCGGAGAAGACTTTCTCTTGCGCTTTTTCGCGCACCGAACAGGTATTGAACAAGATCAGATCTGCCTGCTCGACGTCGTCGGTGGGCTCGTAACCCTGCGCGGCGTGCAGCACGTCTGCCATTTTGGCCGAGTCGTACTCGTTCATCTGGCAGCCGAAGGTGCGGATGAAGACCTTGGGTTTGACGGCAGCAGTCATGCTTGATCGTGGCCTTTCAAGGCACGGACCAGGTTTGAGCCACCGGGTCGAATGCCCACGCTTGTGCTTGCTTGGGCGTGGTGGGCCAGGGCCGCTTGGCGCGTTCTTCCTCGCTCAGGATCCACACATCCAACACCAGGCCCAAGGGCTCAAGCGTGTAATGCACCAGCGCGCGCTGGCCGACCAATTCGCCCGACAGCACCAGCATGTTGTTGATGCCGCGAATGCGCGCACCGGGCGCCAGGCGCGCGCTCTGGCCGTTGAGCGTGATCTCGGGCGGCTGCCCGAACACAACGGTGCCGCGCAATGCGGTGGCCGGGAAACTGCGCGCAACTTGTGCTGCGGCAGGCAGCGCAAAAGCCAGCATTGCCAGCGTTGACAACCAGGCGCAAGCACAGCGAATCAAGGTGTTCATCCTGGGGCTGTGGTGGTTTGCTTTCGCAAGCGCGTTGCTGGTGCGAATGCAGGAGTGGGGGTGGTGGCGCTTCAGGGATTCGAACCCCGGACCTGCGGATTATGATTCCGTCGCTCTAACCGGCTGAGCTAAAGCGCCAACAGCCGGCAATTATAACGAGCCGTGTCGCGCGCCGCGGCGTCACTGCTTGGCACCCTGATGTTCAGTTTCTTCAAGAAGAAGGCGCCGGTGCCGGCGGCCGCCGAAGTTGCGCCGCCGGCCACATCGCTACCCGTTGAGCCCCCTCCGGCTGAGCCGCCGCCGAGCGCGCGCGTGGGCTGGATGGACCGGTTAAAGGCCGGGCTGCGCAAGACCAGCACCGGCATCGCCCAGGTCTTCACCGGCACGCGCATCGACGACGCCCTGTACGAAGAGCTTGAGTCAGCGCTGCTGCTGGCCGACGCCGGTGTGGCCGCCACGGCGCATGTGCTGGGCGAATTGAAAGCCCGCGTCAAACGCACCGAAGTCAGCGCGCCGCAGCAGGTGAAGGCGTTGCTCGTTGACGTGTTGGCCGATCTGCTCATGCCCTTGCAGCAAGCCCTCACGCTGGGCGAAGCCAAGCCCACGGTGATCATGGTGGTGGGTGTGAACGGTGCGGGCAAAACCACCAGCATCGGCAAGCTCACGCGCCACCTGGCCGAGGGCGGCTGCAAGGTCTTGCTTGCCGCGGGCGACACGTTTCGCGCCGCAGCGCGCGAGCAGTTGGCTGCCTGGGCGCAGCGCAACGACGTGGAGATCGTCAGCCAGCACGGCGGCGACCCCGCGGCGGTGAGCTTTGATGCGGTCACGGCCGGCAAGGCGCGCGGCTGCGATGTGGTGATCGCCGACACCGCTGGGCGGTTGCCGACGCAGACCCACCTGATGGAAGAGTTGAAGAAGATCCAGCGCACCATCGGCAAGGCCCAGGCCGGTGCGCCGCATGAAGTTCTGCTGGTGGTGGACGGCAACACCGGCCAGAACGCGCTGGCGCAGGCCAAGGCCTTTGACGCCGCGCTGGGCCTGACCGGCCTGATCGTGACCAAGCTCGACGGCACCGCCAAGGGCGGCGTGTTGGCGGCCATGGCGCGCTGGGCCAATGAGCGCGGCCGCCCGCTGCCGGTGTACTTCATCGGCGTGGGCGAAAAGCTCGAAGACCTGCAACCCTTCGATGCGCGCGAATTCGCGCAGGCGCTGCTGGCGTGATCAAACCAGGCCGGGTTCAGTGCAGGCGCGCCGCCGCGCGGGCACGCGGCGGCGTGTCCAGGTCTTCGAAGAACGCCGATGGCACGGGCTCCATGGCCGTGTCGTAGGCAGCGTCACCGTCGTTGAGCACGGCCTCGATCTCGGCCACCGGGATCAGCGGCATGGGCCGTGACGCCGTGGCCTGGGTGTTGAGCACGCGCCCGCGCCGCGCCGCCACTGTGGCCATTTCACTGCCCAGGCGTTTTCGCGCCTCGGCCGCCGTGGGCAGGCGGTCTTCATACCACGCGATCACGCCGATGCCCGCGCCGCGCAGCACCCGGCCCATGCGCTCGTGGCGCTGGCGGCTGCGTTCGGTCTCGGCCGCCGCGCGCACGTCAACCACCATCAACACCCGCGAGCCGCCGTCGCAGATCAACAAGTCGGCGCTCAGGCCACCGGCGCGTTGCAGCCAGTCGCGGTGCGAATGTTGCGCCGGCACGCGGATGAAGCGCGACAGCGGCACCTGCGCCAGCACCAGAAAGCCGGGCAAGGCGCTGCGTACCAGTTCCAACGCTCGGCGCTCGGAAATGCTCAACACGCGAACCGCATCGGGCGGCCAGTCGGCCACCGTGTCGAGTTCTTCGCGCGCCGCGCGGCGGGCATCGCGGCGCTGTTGTTGGCGCTGCCAGGCCAGGCCCGCCAGCGCCAGCAGTGCAGTGGCGCCGATCAGCGCAAGGGTCATCGGTTCGGGCAAGCCCATGGTCAGCGTCCTGGTCGCGGCAACAGGGCTAACCGTAGGCTGAACAGGGCCGCGGCGGCGCTGCTGGCGCGCTACGGTGGTATCAAGGTGTTTCGGTGCGGCGATGAAGCAGCCACTGGCGTGCGCAATTGCACGGCGCGTGGCAACGGCTCGCCATCAACGTGGCATGCCGCCCATGCCGCCCATGCCACCCATGCCACCCAGGCGCTTCATCATCTTCATAAGGCCGCCGCCCTTCATCTTCTTCATCATGGTTTGCATCTGCTCAAATTGATTCAGCATGCGGTTCACTTCCTGCACGTGAACACCGGCGCCAGCGGCGATGCGGCGCTTGCGGCTGGCCTTGAGCAGCTCGGGCTTGCGCCGCTCCAGCGCGGTCATTGAACAGATGATGCCTTCCATGCGCCGCACGTCGCGTTCAGCGCGGCCCATGTCGGCGCCTTGGGCCTTGGCCGCGAGTTGCGACGGCAGCTTGTCCATCAGTTGCCCCAAGCCGCCCATCTTCTTCATTTGCGAGATTTGCGATAGGAAGTCGTTCAGGTCGAAGGCGCTGCCGCTCTTGAACTTGTCGGCCAGCTTTTGCGCGGCGTCAACGTCGACGCCCTTTTGCACTTCTTCCACCAGGGCCACGATGTCGCCCATGCCCAGCACGCGCCCGGCGTGGCGTTCGGCGTCAAAGACTTCGAGCCCGTCGAGCTTTTCCGACACCCCGGCAAACTTGATCGGCGCGCCGGTGACGGCGCGCACCGACAGCGCCGCGCCGCCGCGCGAATCGCCGTCGAGCTTGGTCAGCACGATGCCGGTGAGCGGCAGCGCGTCCTTGAAGGCCTTGGCCGTGTTGACCGCGTCCTGGCCCTGCATGGCATCGACCACGAACAGCGTTTCCACCGGCTGCAACACAGCGTGCAGCTCGCGGATCTCGTTCATCAGCGCTTCGTCGATGGCCAGGCGCCCGGCGGTGTCGACCAGCAGCACATCGAAGTAATGGCGCCGCGCATGGTCGAGCGCGGCCAGCGCAATGTCGCGCGGCTTTTGATCCGGCGTGGACGCAAACCATTCGGCGCCGGCCTGCGCGGTGACGGTCTTCAATTGCTCAATGGCAGCGGGCCGGTACACGTCAGCTGAAACCGTGAGCACCTTCTTCTTGCGCCGCTCGATCAAGTGTTTGGCCAGCTTGGCCGTGGTGGTGGTCTTGCCCGCGCCTTGCAGGCCGGCCATCAGGATCACCGCCGGTGGCTGCGTGGCCAGGTTGATGTCGGCCACGCCGTCGCCCATGGTGGCGGCGAGTTCCTTGTGCACCACGCCCACCAGGGCTTGACCCGGGTTGAGCGAGCCGGCCACGTCCTGCCCCAGCGCCTTTTCTTTGACGCGGGCAATGAAGTCGCGCACCACCGGCAGCGCCACGTCGGCCTCGAGCAGGGCCATGCGCACTTCGCGCAGCATGTCCTGCACATTGCTTTCGGTCATGCGCGCCTGGCCGCGCATGGTCTTGACCAGGCGCGACAAGCGGTCGGTGAGGGTGGTGGCCATGGGCGCGGGGGGGCATGCGGCCCTCGAACGAGGCGCACGCGAAAGTACACTGTGACGAATGATTTTAGACGCCCCCTTCGCCGCACCCGGCCTGCTGGCCGTGCTGGCCGTTGTGGCGTATGCCGTGGCCGCCTGGCCGGCCGGGCAGACGGCGCGCTGGGCGAGTGGGGCCTTGACGCTGGGCTGGCTGGCGCATGCGCTGTTGCTGGTGCTCGAGGTGAGCGGCCTGGGCCGCGCGGACGGCGTGCCGCGCCTGGGCTTCGGGCCGGTGTTGTCGATCACGGTGTGGCTGGTGCTGGCCGTGCATGCCGTGGAAAGCCGCTGGTTGCCGCTGCCCACGGTGCGCCGCGCGCTGGCCGTGGCCGGCGCCTTGGCGGTGCTGCTGGCATTGGCGTTTCCGGGTGACTGGCGGCTGCAATCCAGCAACGCCTGGGCGCCGCTGCACTGGTTGCTGGGTGTCGGCTCATACGGCCTGTTTGGCGCCGCGGTGTTGCACGCGCACTGGCTCGACCGCGCCGAACAGCGCCTGCGCCGCCACGCCGGCGGCGCCACGGCCGCCACGGCCGCCAGCGGCATGCCGCTGCTGCGCCTGGAGCGGCTGACCTTCCGTTTCGTGCAAGCCGGCTTCGTGGTCTTGTCGGCCGCGTTGGTGCTGGGCGTGGTCACGGCGGGCCACCTTCGCGTTGATCACAAGACCGTTTTTTCCTTGCTCGGCTGGGCCGTGTTCGCCGCCCTGCTGGCCGGGCGCCATTGGCGCGGCTGGCGCGGCCGGCGCGCCACGCGCTGGCTGTATGCCGGGGCGGTGTTGTTGCTGTTGGCCTATGCAGGCTCGCGTTTTGTGTTTGAAGTTGTTCTGGGCCGCAGCGCCGCATAGAAAGCCAAGCCATGAAGTACCTGATCGTCTTGCTGGTGGTGGTGGCCGTGGGCTGGTGGCTGGCCTCGCGCCGGCCCAAGGCGGTGGCGCGGCGGCAGCAACAGAAACAGCAACAGCAGCAAGCCAAGCCGCAAGCCATGCTGAGTTGCACGCATTGCGGCGTGCACCTGCCGGCCAGCGAGGCGGTGGTCGATGGCAGCGGCAGCTATTGCAGCGAAGCGCACCGCCTGGCCGGGCCACGATGACCCTGCCCGGCGACGCCAACGACCGCCGCCAGCGCGACCGGCGCCACAACGAACGCCGCTCCGGCGCCGGGCGGCGTGCCGACGAGTCGCTGTTCGGTGCCTTGGGCGTGGCGGCTGACAGCCAGGGCCTGACCGACAGCCAAATCGCGGCTGACACCTACAGCGCCGGCGGCCTGGGGCGCCTGGGCGCTGCCGGTGAGCATGACCCGCGCGAGCTGGGCCGCGAAATGCGGCGCATGCTGCGCACGCAAGACTCCGCGCTGAGCCGCATCTTTCGCACCTACACCGCGGCGCGCGCGGCCCTGGGCGTGGCCCTGGTGGTGGCGCAGGCGGCCACGGCGCTGCTGGGGCTGCGCTCGACGCTGCCGCTGGTGCTGGTCAGCCTGGCCTATGCCGCACAGGCGCTGGTGTTGTGGCTGCTGCCTGGCCTGCGCATCGAGCCTGATGCGCAGCGCCTGCCGCGCAGCCCGGCCGCGCTGCGCCGGCGCCAATGGGTCGCCACCATCGGCGTGGACATTGCCGCCTTCATCGCCATGCATGCGCTCGACCCAGGTGCCAGCTTCAACTTCGTCGCCTTGCTGGTGCTGCCCGTGCTCATGGCTGGCGTGTTGAGTTCGCGGTTAGAGGCGCTGGCCACGGCGTCGGCGGTGGCGCTGATGCTGCTGGCCGTGGCCTGGCGCGCCAGTTTGAGTGGCCTGGACAGCGCGGTGTTGATGACACAGACCGGCATGGCCGGCATGGGCTTTTTCGTCATCACCTTGCTCTCGGGTGAACTGGCCGGGCGGCTGGCGCGCGAAGAGCTGGCCGCCCGCGGCAGTCTGGAGCTGGCGCGCCAGCAGGCGCAGCTCAACCGCCTGGTGATCGAAGAAATGGCCGATGGCGTGCTGGTGGTGGACGGCCGCTTGCGCGTGCGCGCTGCCAACCCGGCGGCGCGCTCGCTGATCAACGACAGCGGCCTGGCCCCGGCCGCGCCGTTCCAGCTCGACAGCACGCCGCTGTGGCAGCCGCTGGCGCAGGCCGCCGCGCAGGCCTTCGCTAGTGCGCAGTGGCCCGAGGCCGGCCGCGATGTGCTGCTGGCCCTGGCCGACGGGCGCACGCGCAGCCTGCGCCTGCGCGTGCGCTTCACGCGCCGCCAGGCACTGGACGACGAAGCCGATGCCGGCAACGGCTTGGCGCACGAGGAGTTGTGCGTGCTGCTGCTCGAAGACGTGCGCACCGCGCAGGGGCGGTTGTTGCAGGAGAAACTGGCCGCCATGGGCCGCGTGTCGGTGGGCATTGCGCACGAGATTCGCAACCCCTTGGCGGCCATTGCCCAGGCCAACGCGCTGCTGCTGGAAGACGAGCTGCCTGCGCCGCAGGCGCGTTTGGCGCAGATGGTGGCCGACAACGTGTTGCGGCTCAAAAGCATCGTCGACGATGTGATGGAACTGGCGCCGGGCACGCCGGTGGCCTACCAGGAAGTCGACGCCACCGCGTTGGTCAGCCATGCCGTGGCGGAATGGGCGCGCACCGTTGACCTGGTGCTCGGCCCGGAAAGCCGTCTGCGCCTGGAACTGCCCGCGCAGCGCCTGAACGTGGTGTTCGACGCCGAGCAGTTGCGCCGCGTGCTGATCAACCTGCTCGACAACGCGCACCGTCACAGCAGCGCGGCGCGCGCGGCCATCGTGCTGCGCCTGGCCGCGCGCGACGACACGAGCGCCGTGCTCTTGGTCGACAGCGACAGCGCGCTGATTGCCCCGGAAGTGGAACGCTACCTGTTCGAACCGTTCTTTTCAACGCGCAGCCGCGGCACAGGACTGGGCTTGTACATTTGCCGCGAGCTGTGCCAGCGCCATGGCGCGAGCATTGAGTACCGGCAGCGCGCGCCGAGCGAGCGCAACCGCAACGTCTTTCAAGTCACCTTGCGCCGCGCCGCGGCCACGGCCCTGAACACCCCCGCCGCCGCCACCCCAGCCAGCGCCACCGCGCCGAACCTACCATGAACGCGCCCGAATCCTTGCCCCTGCTGGTGGTGGACGACGAGCCTGACCTGTGCACGCTGTATGAACTCACGCTGGTGCGTGAAGGCTACGCCGTGGAAACCGCGGCCAGCGTGGCCGAGGCCTGGGCCTTGCTGAGCCAAAGGCGCTTCAGCGCCCTGATCACCGACATGCGGCTGCCTGACGGCACCGGCCTGGAGCTGTTGCAACGTTTGGAACAAGCCGGTCGCAGCGAACGAATCATCGTCATCACCGCCCACGGCTCGGCCGAAAACGCGGTTGAAGCACTGAAGGCCGGCGCTTATGACTACCTCACCAAACCGGTCGATCTGCGCCAGTTCCGCAGCGTCGTGGCCTCGGCGCTGGGCCGCGCGGTGCCGGCCGCGGGCGTGCGGCTCAAACGCCCCGATGCACAGGAACCGCCTGCTGTGACCTTGACGGCCATGACCGCATCGGCGCGGCTGATCGGCAGCTCCGCGCCGATGCAGCAAGTGCGCTCGCTCATCGTGCGCGTGGCGCGCAGCATGGCGCCGGTGCTGGTGCAGGGCGAGTCGGGCACGGGCAAGGAACTGGTGGCGCGCAGCATCCATGAACATTCGCCGCGCGCGGCCCACCCCTTCGTGGCAGTGAACTGCGGCGCCATTCCTGAAAACCTGCTCGAAGCCGAATTCTTCGGCTTTCGCAAAGGCTCGTTCACCGGCGCCAACGAAGACCGCGAAGGCTTCTTCCAGGCCGCCCACGGCGGCACCTTGTTCCTTGACGAGA
>JAYUQE010000222.1:0-4262 GCA_043756905.1 Burkholderiales bacterium
GCAATGAAGGCCGCGTCCTCGGGAGTGGACAACTGCGGCAGGATGATCGTGAACTCGTCGCCCCCCATGCGGAACAGCAGGTCGTTCTTGCGCAGGCAGCTCTGGATGCGGTCTGACGTCACTTTCAGCAGCATGTCTCCGGCCGCATGGCCGAGGCTGTCGTTGACCATCTTGAAGCGATCGAGGTCGACAAACATCAGCGCGCAGGGTTGATCGGCGCGCGCCGCCAGCGCGATCGTCTCGCTGAGCCGTTCTGCGAAGTAGGCCCGATTGGGCAGGCCGGTCAGGGCGTCGTGATAGGCCTGGTGACGCACCAGTTCTTCCTTGACACCGCGTTCATGCTCTTGCAGCGAAATGATGCGGTCGGCCTTGCGCACGACCAGGAACAAGAACAGATACAGCGTCGACAGCAGCGTCATGACGATGCCCGCCACCTGCCATTGCGCGCGTGTCTGGCTGTGCAGCAGGTCGGTGACGTCCGAGTAGACCTCGAACACGCCTTCGACGGGGGCATCGGCCGAGGCGCGCGCCGGCAGGTACGACGCGATCAGGTTGCGGTTGCTGAGCACACCCTCGAAAGCATCGAACTTCTCACGAAAGGTGATGTGGCTGACCACCTCACCGGCCTTGGCTTGGCGAAAACCGGCATTGCTGCTCTTGTCTTCGCCGATCTGCTTTTCGTCGGTCGAGAACACCGTCAGGCCGTCAAGGTTGTAGATCTTGATCTTGGCGATTTGCAGCCCGCTCATCGTGGCTCGAACCTCGGCGCGCAGCAGCGGCAGCGCCGGGTCGGCGAGCAAGGTGTCGCGGCTGCGAGCGGCAGAGTCCAGCACGAAGCCGCGGTAGCGCCCCCACACCACGTTGGTGAACGCCTGCGTCAGGGCGGCGTTGGCCCGGCTCTCGTGCTCGACGAGGTGGCGTTGGGTGAGATCACGGTAGATCCAGAACAGGCAGGCCGTCACGGCCACGATGCCGATCAGACTGGTCAGCGAGAAGTAGCGCGTCAGCCTGAATCGACCCCTTGGCCTCGCACCTGGTGCCGCACCTGGCCGTGCAGCGCCGGCAACGTGCGCCGCCGCGGCAAAGTGGCTTGGCATGCCGTCATCAGCTTGTGACGCTGGCGCCGCTGCGCGCTGCGGAAATTGATCGGAATCCATCTGCGAGGCCTTTTCAAAAGTCGCCTTGAACATGTCGGCCTGGCGCCGGCAAGCTTGAACCCCGGCGCTGGCGCGTTGGCAAGCAGCGTGCAGTCTCACGCGACACGTACCTCGCCGGCCGGGTTGCGGCGCCACGGCCATGTCCGACCGGCGCGGGTGTTAAAACGCGGGTCGTCGCCACCCGCGTGCAGCCTTTCGGGCTGTGCGCCCCAGCATGCTTTCCAACCAGCCACCGCGCACCGCCCTGGCCGCCTTGCTTGATGCGGTGGACGAGCCCATGTTGTGGTGGGACGAGCGCGGTCTGGTGGGTTTTTGCAACCAGGCCGCGATGCGCTTGCTGGAATGCGAGCCCGGTCAAAGCCTGGTGGAACTGGCCCCGGCGCTTGGCGCAGCGGCCGTGGCCTGGCTCGGCGAGGCCCTGGCCGACCCGCGCGACGACCTGCACTCACCACCTCTGGCCTGGCCCGACGGCCGGCGCATGCTGCTGCACGCCTGGGCAGCCGAGGGCGGCCTCGCCCTGCGCTTGCGGCCTGACCAGCGCGCCGCCGCGGCGCCGCTGGCCGCCACCGAGTTGCCGGCCATGAGCGTGGGGGCCACGCAAGAAACCTTGCGCGTGCTGTGGGCCTCGCCCTTCCCCGCCATGCTCACCGATGCACAGCACCGGCTGGTGGCCGCCAATGCGGCGTACCTGGCCTTCACCGGCCGACGCATCGAACTGCTGCTTGGCCGCGACCCGATCGAACTGGAGCCACTGGAGGATCACGGCACCAGCCTGCAAGCCCGTGCTGAAGCCGCGCCGGCTCCGGGCGAAGGGCGCTTGCGCGAAATGCGCGTCGTCGATGCCCATGGCCGTGAGCGTTGGGCGCGCAGCGTGGAATACGTGGTGGCCGGCCCCGCGGGCCAGTTGCAGCGCCTGGCCGTGTTGCAAGACTCCACCGGCGAACACGTGGCCCGCGCGCAGGCCGAGCGCTCGCTCAACGAGCTGGCGCAGTGGTTCGACCTGAGCCCCACCGGCATGCTGGTGTTCGATGCCGCCGGCCTGATCGTGCGCTCCAACCCGGCCTTCGAAGCCCAGGTGGGCCAGGTGCCGGTGCTGATCAACGACGCCGCGGCCGAATTGCAATCCCTGTTGGGCTGGTACCGCGGCCAGCCGCTGGCCAGCTTGCAGCCGGGCATGGCGCCGCTGGAGACGCATGTTTCGATGCCCCTGCCCGACGGCCGGCGCCACCGCCTGAGCGCGCGCGTGCGCGGCTTTGCCACCGAGGCCGGCCAGTTGCGCTTCATGGCCGTGGTGGCCGACCGCAGCGCCGAAGAAGAACGCGACCTGGCGCAGCTCGAGATCGGCGCCTTGATGGACACCGCCGGCGTGGGCGTGGCCACCTTCGACACCGCGCGCGGCTGGCTGCGCGGTCCGCCCGGGCGGCATGCGGCGCAGGCCGCGGCCGGCCCCAGCTTGCAGGCCATCAGCCGCGACCTAGTCGAGCCGGGCTCGCTGCCGGAATATGAGCGCTTGCAGCAGGCGCTGCGCCTGGGTGAGCGTGCCGAAGTGCGCTACGCCGTGCGCCATGCCGAACTGGGCCCGCGCTGGTTGCTCACGCGCGTGGAGCCGGCGCCGCCGGGTGCTGGCCGGCGCACGCTGTCAGTGGTCACGCTCGATGTCACCGAGCAAGAGGGCGCGCTGCGCCGCAACGAGCAACTGCTGCGCGAACTGACCACCATCCTGGACAGCACCTCGGCGGGCATCGCCTACCTGCGTGGCCCGCTGCTGTTGCGCTGCAACGCCCGTTTCGAGCGCATGCTGGGCCTGGCCGCGGGCGCAGCGGCTGGGGCCACCCTGAGCGAGCTGTTCCGGCAATTGCCGCCGGCCCAAGGCGTGGCGGCGCAGGTGCAGGCGGCATTGAGCGCGGGGCAGTTTTTCGAATCCGAGTTCAACGTGCGCCCGGGCACGCCGTTGCAGCCGGCGCTGTGGTATTCGATTTCGGTGCGCCGCGCCGAGGCCTCGCCCGACGAGAGCGAGGCGGTGGCCGTGCTCACCGACATTTCGCGCCTGAAGTCGCAACAGGCCGAGTTGGAAGCCTTGTTGCGCGACCGCGAGTTGATGTTCAGCTTGTCCGATGTGGGCATCGTGTTCGCACGCGCCGGGCGCATCGAACGTGCCAACCAGGCCATGGCCGCGATCACCGGCTACGCCGGGCCGGAATTGGCAACGCTGGATCTGGCCGATCTGTCCGAAAGCGCTGACGAGCACCTGCGCATTGAGTTCGAAGCCCAGTCCGTGTTGCGCCAGCATGGCCGCTTCCAGGGCGAACGGCGGCTGCGCCGGCGCGACGGCTCGTTGCTGTGGGTGCAGGTGGCGCAGCGCCTGGTGGATGACGTTGCGCCCGAAGCGGGCAGCATCATCTCATTCGTTAACGTCGATGAACGCTACCGCGCCCGCCAGTCGCTGGTGCGCCAGGCCGAGCGCACGCGGGCGATCCTGGATTCGGTGCTGGTGGGCATCGTCACCGTGGGCGAAGGCGGCATCGAATGGATGAACCGCTCGGCGCGGCGCATGTTCGCCGGCGAGCTGGCCGACTTCGTGGGCGAACCCATCAGCACCGTGGCCACGCCCGCGGCCGACCACCCGCTGCGCCGCACGCACTACCTGCACACGCTCGATGAAGGCGAGGCGCAGACCTTTGAATGCCTGTTGCAGGCGCGCGATGGGCGTGAATTCTGGGTCGTGGGCAACGCCGTGGTCACCGCGCGCGAGTCGACCGGGCGGCAGATCACCTTTGCCCTGTTGGACATTGAAAGCCGGCGCCAGGCCGAGCTGAGCCAGACGCAGGCGCGGGCCTCGCTGCAACGCATCATCGAAACCGCGCCGCTGGCCATCGCGCTGTTCGATGCCGGCAGCGGCCGCGTGTTGCAGCTCAACCAGATGGCCGCGTTGTACTTTGGCCGCGACATCGACCAGTTGATGGGTCATGTGCCGCAGGATTGGGCCACTGCGCAGCAGGCCGCCGAGCTGCACGCTGACCTGGACGCCGCCCGCCGCGCCGCGGGCGTGCAGCACCGCGAGGTAATACACGAAACGACGCACGAAACAGCGCATGAAACGGCCGA
>JAYUQE010000223.1:0-1685 GCA_043756905.1 Burkholderiales bacterium
CGCCGACTGGACGCTCAAGGCCAATGCCAAGTGGCACGGCTTTGGCGCCATGGCGCCCGGCTTCAACCTGCTCGACCCGATCAAGTGCACGCTGATCACGCCGGGCCTGGACATGTCGGGCAAGTTCGCCACCTCCGGCATCCCGGCCGGCGTGGTCACCAAGTTCCTGGCTGAGCACGGCGTGGTGGTGGAAAAGACCGGTCTGTATTCGTTCTTCATCCTGTTCACCATCGGCATCACCAAGGGCCGCTGGAACACCTTGTTAACGGCCTTGCAACAATTCAAGGACGACTACGACAAGAACGCGCCGATGTGGCGCATCCTGCCCGAGTTCTGCCAGGCGCACCCGCGGTACGAGCGCATGGGGCTGCGCGACCTGTGCCAGGGCATCCACGAAGCCTATGCCAAGGGCGACATCGCGCGGCTAACGACCGAAATGTACTTGTCCGACTTGCAGCCGGCCATGAAGCCCAGCGAGGCTTTCGCGCAGATCGCCCACCGCAACACCGAGCGCGTGAACATCGACGCGCTCGAAGGCCGCATCACCACCGCGCTGCTCACGCCTTACCCGCCGGGCATTCCGTTGCTGATTCCCGGCGAGCGTTTCAACCGCAAGATCGTGCAGTACCTGCGTTTCACGCGCGAGTTCAATGCCGCCTTCCCAGGCTTCGACACCGACGTGCATGGCCTGGTGGAAGCCGACGGCGATGGCGCCGACCGGCAGTACTACGTCGACTGCGTGCGCTGAGAGCGCGTTCAACCCTCGGCCGGCACCCCGGCCAACCGGCTGAAGCCGCCGTCAACATAGGTGATTTCAGCGGTGACGCCGCTGGCCAGGTCAGACAACAAGAAGGCGGCGACGTTGCCCACGTCTTCGATCGTGACGTTGCGGCGCAGCGGCGCATTCGTGGCCACCACGTCGAGAATCTTGCCAAAGCCCTTGATGCCCGACGCCGCCAGCGTCTTGATCGGCCCGGCCGAGATGCCATTGACGCGAATGCCGCGCGGCCCCAGGCTGGCGGCCAGGTAGCGCACGCTGGCTTCAAGCGAGGCCTTGGCCAGGCCCATGGTGTTGTAGCCCGGCACCACGCGTTCGGCGCCCAGGTAGGTCAGCGTGAGCAGGGCGCTGTTCGGGCGCAGCAGCGGCAACGCGGCCTTGGCCAGCGCCGGGAAGCTGTAGGCCGAAATGTCGTGGGCGACGCGAAACGCTTCGCGCGACAGGCCATCGAGGAAATCGCCGGCAATCGATTCACGCGGCGCAAAGCCAATGGAATGCAGCAGACCGTCGAACTGCGGCCAGCTTTGCGCCAGGCCGCTGAAGAGTGCGGCGATTTGCGCGTCGTCGCTCACATCGCAGTCAAACACCAACTCTGAACCGAACTCGCGGGCAAACTCGGTAATGCGTTCCTTGAAGCGCTCGCCCTGATAACTGAACGCCAGCTCAGCGCCCTGCGCATGGCAGGCCCGAGCCACGCCGTAGGCAATGGAGCGGTTGGACAACACCCCGGTGATAAGCAAGCGTTTGCCGGCTAGAAAACCCATGGTGTTGCCTCTGTCGTTTCAATGCGCGGGGATTCTGGCATGCAAGAGTATTTTCCAATCCAGGTATGAGCCTGAAGCGATCGTGAAGTGAAGTTGCGTGGTGGTTGAGTTGATCTGGCCAAAGAGCGCAGTTTATCGAGTCG
>JAYUQE010000224.1:0-4245 GCA_043756905.1 Burkholderiales bacterium
AGTTGAGCATGTCGCGCGTCACGCTGGACAACGTATCGCTGACGTTTCACCTGCGACAGTGCGGGCGCCTGCCGTTCAAGGAATTCGTCGTCCGGCAGATGTTTCGCAAGTCGCGCAATCCGATCACCGAAGTCCGAGCTTTGCGTGGAATCGAACTGGAAGCCCACGAAGGAGACCGAGTCGGCGTCATCGGCCATAACGGCGCGGGCAAGAGCACGCTGCTCAAGGCCATCATGGGGCTGGTGCATGTCGAGGGTGGGCACATCCGGTTAGACGGGCGCGACATCACCGCCTTGCCCACGCACCAGGTGGTGGCGGCCGGCGTGGGCTTCGTGCCGCAAACCGCCAACGTCTTCACCACCCTGACCATTGCCGACAACCTGCGTGCCGGTGGCCACTTGCTGGCCGGTGCCAACAACAGTGCCCACAAGGGCGAACTGGCGGCGCGGCAGCAACGCGCCTATGACTTGTTTCCGCTGCTGGCTGAAAAACGCCGCGATCGTGCGCGCACCTTGTCGGGCGGGCAGCGCCAAATGCTGGCCATTGCCCGTGCCTTGATGACCGACCCGGCGCTCATCGTGCTCGATGAACCCAGCGCGGGCCTGTCGCCCATGTTGGTGGCGGAGGTGTTCAGCCGCGTGCGCGAGCTGGCCGCGCAGGGCGTGGCGGTGTTGATGGTGGAACAAAACGCCAAGGGCGCGCTGCGCCATTCAGACCGAGGTTATGTGCTGGCCGAGGGCCGCAACCGCGTGCAAGGTGCGGCGCAAGACTTGCTGAACAGCCCGGCCGTGGCCGCGGCGTTCCTGGGTGGCATGGCGGCAGTGGGCACACGCGTGGCGGCGCCATGATCGCGCAAGCGCTGGCCGACGGCGTGTTCACCGGCGCAGTGATTGCGCTGGGCGCCATCGGTGTGTCGTTCACCATGCAGATCATGCGTTTTGCCAACTTCGCGCATGCCGAGTTGTTGACCTGGGGCGGCTACCTCACGCTGCTGGCAGTGGGCTTCATCGGTGCGGGCAGCCCGACAGTGGGCTTGTCGTTCGGCTGGCCAATGTTGCTGGCCGCGCTGGCCGCCGCCGTGGCCACCGGCGCGCTGGCCTGGCAAATCGACGCTTTGGTTTTCCGCCGCCTGCGCCGCAGCGGCGCGCACCACCTCACCATGGTGTTTGCCTCGTTCGGCATCGGCCTGGTGCTGCGCCACTTGATCGTGCTGTTATGGGGCCATGAGTCGCGTTTTTACACGCGCGAGTTGCAGATGACCATCGAGATGCTGCCTGGCGTGCGCATCCTGCCCGATCAAATTTTCATCCTGCTGCTCACCTTGCTGATCGTGCTGGCCTTGCACCTTTACCTGGCGCACAGCCGCACCGGCATTGCCATGCGCGCCACGGCCGAAAACCCGGCGCTGGCACAGGCCTGCGGCATGGAAGTGGAAGGCGTCATCCGTGCCACCTGGTTCATCGGCGGCGGCCTGGCGGCGCTGGCCGGTGTGTTCGTCGGGCTGACACCGCAGCTCAACGCCGACATCGGCGGCAGCCTGCTGCTGGCCCTGTTTGCCGCGGCCATCCTGGGCGGTATTGGCAGCCTGGCCGGCGCGGTGGTGGGAGGTTTGGCCGTGGGCCTGGCGGAAAACGTGATGCTGCTGTGGGTGAGCCCGGGCTACAAACAAGCCATGTCGTTCGGCCTGCTGCTGCTGGTGCTGGTGCTGCGCCCGCAGGGGCTGTTTGGCGAGCGGCGCGAGGGGGAGCGATGAGCCCGCCCGGCCGCCCGAAGGGCGAATACAGCGCAGTGCGAAGCACGGAGCTTTCCTCATGAGCCCGCCCGGCCGCCCGAAGGGCGAATACAGCGCAGTGCGAAGCACGGAGCTTTCCTCATGAGCGGTCTTGCTTCATACCTGGTGTTTTTCCTGTGCGTGGTGCTCATCCTGTGCCTCGTCACGCTCGGCCTGAACCTGCAATGGGGCTTCACCGGCTTGTTCAATGCCGGCGTGGTGGGTTTTTATGCCATCGGCGGCTATGCCTACGCACTGGTTACCGCCGCGCCGCAAGCCGGCTTGATGGCTAACTTTGGTTTGCATTGGACATTGGGGTTGCTCGCCGCCATGGCCGCCACCGCCGCGGCCGCCTGGTTGATCGGCGCCGTCACCGTGCGCCTGCGCGGCGACTATCTGGCCATCACCTCGTTCGGCATTGCGGTGACGATTCAATTGGTCACGCTGAACTGGCAGGAACTCACCGGCGGCCCGAATGGCCTGACCAAGCTGGGCCGCCCGCTGGCTGATTGGTTCACCACGCCGGCCAGCTTCAACTTGGCCTACTTGCTGCTGCTGGCGGCCATCGTGGCGCTGGTGTATGCCGGTCTGGAAAGCATCTTGCGCTCGCCCTGGGGCCGCGTGCTGCGCGCCATTCGTGAAGATGAACTGGCAGCGGTGGCCTTGGGCAAGGATGCGCGGGCGTTGCGCCTGCAGGCCTTCATCATCGGCTCCACCTTGATGGGCCTGGCCGGCGCGCTGTACGTCGGCTTCATCGGCTTTGTCAGCCCGTTCGATTTCTTGCCCATCCTCACCTTTCAAGCCTGGGCCATGCTCATCGTGGGCGGCAGCGGCAACAACCGCGGCGCCATGCTGGGCGCTCTGGTGGTATGGGGCATCTGGACGCTTTCCGGCATCGCCGTCACCAAGCTGCTGCCCCCGGCGCTGGCGGCGCAGGGCGCGGCGCTGCAAGTCATCCTGATCGGCCTGGCGCTGGTGCTGATGCTGCTGCTGCGCCCGCGCGGGCTGATAGGGGAAGAAGCCGTTGTCTCGCGCCACGCCAGCGAATAAGCTGGTTCACTGAATTTGCTGAATCCAACCCGAGGAGTTTTTACGATGTTTGCAACGCACCTTTCGCGCCCGCTGCGCGTCTTCGCAGCCACAGCGGCCCTGCTTTTTGCCGGCGCCGCCGCCGCGCAGACCGCCTGCCCGGTGAAGGTGGGTGGCGTGTTGCCGCTCACCGGCTCCATGGCGCCCATCACCAAGAAGATCGCGCAGGCCGCCGAGTTGGCCTTCGAGCACATCAATGCCGGCGGCGGCATCAAGGGCTGCCCGGTGCAGTTCATCTTGCGTGACGATCAAGGCCAGCCCACGGTGGGCGTCGACGCCGCCAAATACCTGGTTGAAGTGGAGAAGGTGGCGGCGTTCACAGGCACCATTTCATCGGGCGTCACCGGCCCCATCATCGCCGCGGTGACAGCGCCTTCGAAGGTGGTGCAAGTGACGTGTTGCTCCACCGCCAGCCCCTTCACGCTCGACGGGCGCAGCGGCGGTTACTTCTTCCGCACCATTCCCACCAGCAAAACACAGGCCTACGCCACGGCGTCTGAAACCACACGCCGCGGCTTCAAGAAGACGGCCATCATTTACGTCAACACCGATTTCGGCAAAGACATGCTGGGCTTCTACAAGGCCGCCATGGGCAAGCTGGGCGGCGATGTGGCCGTCGAAGTGCCCTACAACGACAACCAGACCAGCTACCGCGCCGAAGTGAGCCGCGCGCTGGCGGCCAAGCCCGAATCGCTGCTGCTCATTGGTTTCCCGAAAGATGCCGTGACCATCGTGCGTGAATGGCTCTCACTCGGTGGCCCGCGCAAGGTGGCGTTGAACAATTCAATGCGCACGCTTGATTTCGTCAACGGCGTGGGTGCCACGTTTGTTGAAGACTTCTTCGGCATGGACAACGCCCAGGTTGCCGGCCCGAATGTCGACGCCTTCAACCAGGCGTTTGACGAGAAGTTCAAGACCGACAGCAAGGGCCCCGGCGTGCACACCCAGTACGACGCGGTGATGGTGCTGGGCCTGGCCATGAACATCGCCAAAGACCTGACCGGCCCGTCCATCCGCGACGCCATCCGCCAGGTGCATGCCGCCGGCGGCGCCACGGTGGGCACCGGAGCGGCCGAGTTCAAGAAGGCCATCGAGCTGATCAAGGCCGGCCGCCCGATCAAGTACCACGGCGCCACCGGCCCGATCGAGTTCGACGCCAACGGCGACGTCACCGGCCCGGCACTGGTGTGGAAGATCACCGGCGGCAAGATCGAAACCGACCGCGTGATTTCGATTGAAGATATGCAGGCTTTGTTCAAGCGGATTGAGTGACGCCTGCTTGGCTGCTCCTGATCAGCAAGAATGTTCAGCCCTCATAGGTAGGGTGTCACCCCATGAGACTGACGCATGAGAAGCTATGCCGATCCAAACAGGAGATCGACCAT
>JAYUQE010000225.1:0-1678 GCA_043756905.1 Burkholderiales bacterium
CGTCGAACACGATGAACGGTGCATTGCCGCCGAGTTCGAGCGAGATCTTCTTCACCGTCGGCGCGCACTGCGCGGCCAGGATGCGGCCGACTTCTGTGCTGCCGGTGAACGACAGGTGGCGCACCACGGCGCTGGCGCACAGGGCCTTGCCGATGGCGATGGAGTTTTCGGCGTCGGCCGTCAACACGTTCAGCACGCCGGCCGGCATGCCCGCGCGTTGTGCCAGTTCGGCCACGGCCAGGGCCGACAGCGGCGTTTGCTCGGCCGGCTTGATGATCACCGGGCAACCCGCGGCCAGCGCCGGGGCCACCTTGCGCGTGATCATGGCGATGGGGAAGTTCCACGGCGTGATGGCCGCGCACACGCCGATGGGCTGCTTGATGATGATGGTGCGCTTGTTGCCGTCGGTGCTGGGAATGGTCTGGCCATAGACGCGCTTGGCCTCTTCGGCAAACCATTCGATGAAGCTGGCGCCGTACACCACTTCGCCGCGGGCTTCGACCAGCGGCTTGCCTTGCTCGGCGGTCATGATGATGGCCAGGTCGTCGGCATGTTGGTGCAGCAGGGCAAACCACTTCATCATCACCGCGGCGCGCTCGCGCGCGGTCTTGGCGCGCCAGGCCGGCCAGGCGTTGTTGGCCGCAGTGATGGCGGCCTGTGCCTGTGTGGGCCCCAGGTTGGCCACGTCAGCCAAGTGCATGCCGGTGGCTGGGTCGCGCACCTCGAAACGCGATTCGCCCGCCAGCCAGGCGCCGCCGATCAAGGCATCGGTTTTCAGCAGGCTGGCGTCGTTCAGGCGGGCCAGTGGCGAGGTTTTCATGTCCATGGTGTGGCGTCCTTCAAGGGGTTTGAACCGCACTCTAACTGCCTGGCCATGCGCCCCTAAAATGCGCGGCTTTGCGCGGCCTTGCCCACTCGTTGGCCCGCTTGTCGAACGCTATACCCAGGGTTGCCATGAAAGCAGCAGAGATTCGCGCCACGTTCCTGAAGTACTTTGAATCGAACGGGCACCAGGTCGTCGCCTCGTCGCCGGTGGTGCCGGGCGACGACCCCACGCTGCTGTTCACCAACGCCGGCATGAACCAGTTCAAGGACGTGTTCCTAGGCTTCGACAAGCGCAGCTACAACCGCGCCACCACGTCGCAAAAATGCATCCGCGCCGGCGGCAAGCACAACGACCTGGAAAACGTGGGCTACACCGCGCGCCACCTCACGTTCTTCGAAATGCTGGGCAACTTCAGCTTTGGTGACTACTTCAAGCACGACGCGATTCGCTTCGCCTGGGAACTGCTCACCGAACACTTCAAGCTGCCGAAGGAAAAGCTCTGGGCCACGGTTTACGCCGAAGACGACGAGGCGTATGACATCTGGCTGAAGGTGATCAAGCTGCCGGCCGAGCGCATCGTTCGCATTGGCGACAACAAAGGCGCGCGCTACGCCTCAGACAACTTTTGGATGATGGGCGACACGGGCCCGTGTGGGCCGTGCAGCGAAATCTTCTACGACCACGGCCCGGCAGTGGCCGGCGGCCCGCCGGGTTCGCCCGACCAAGACGGCGACCGCTACGTGGAGATCTGGAACAACGTCTTCATGCAGTTCAACCGCACCGAAGACGGCGTGATGCACCCGCTGCCCAAGCCGAGTGTGGACACCGGCATGGGCCTGGAGCGCCTGGCCA
>JAYUQE010000226.1:0-4228 GCA_043756905.1 Burkholderiales bacterium
AGTGGCGGACCGGGTGAAGGACACCACCCCCGCCGCGATAAAGGCGCTGCACGCGCTTGGCCTGAAGGTGGTGATGATCACCGGCGACAACCGCCGCACCGCAGAGGCCATCGCAGGCCCGCTCGGCATTGACGAGGTGGTGGCCGAGGTCTTGCCGGGTGACAAGGTGGCGGCGGTCAAGCGCCTGAAATCGCTGGGCAAGCTGGCCTATGTGGGCGACGGGATCAACGATGCCCCGGCACTGGCCGAGGCGGATGTGGGCATCGCCGTGGGCACCGGCACCGACATCGCGATCGAGGCGGCGGATGTGGTGCTGATGTCGGGGCGGCTGACGGCCATTCCCGATGCCATAGCCCTCAGCCGTGCGACGATGGGCAACATCCGGCAAAACCTGTTCTGGGCCTTTGCCTATAACGCGGCCCTCATCCCGGTCGCAGCTGGTGCCCTTTACCCGGCCTATGGCGTGCTTTTGTCGCCGGTATTCGCCGCCGGGGCGATGGCGCTGTCGAGCGTCTGAGCGGCCCGGCGGCTCATCAGGCAACCTTCGTGCTGCGCACTGCGGCATTCGCCTTGGGAGCGGCCCGGCGGCTCATGTGCAGGGTCATTAAAAGCTCTCCGGCACGGCCGGGGCCGGGCGCGCGGCCATGATCTGCGGCTTGACGTCGAGATCAGGCGCCACGTTCAGCGTGCGCAGCGTTTGCTGCACCACCTGGCTGAACACCGGCGCGGCAACGTCGCCGCCGTAGTAGATGCCACGGCTGGGTTCATCGACCATCACCGCCACCACGATGCGCGGCTGGTTGATGGGCGCCATGCCGACGAACCAGGCGCGGTATTTGTTGCTGGCGTAGACCTTGCCGATCTGCTTGTGCGCCGTGCCCGTCTTGCCGCCCACCGAATAGCCGATGGCCCGCGCCTTGGGCGCGGTGCCGCCCGGTGCGGCGGCCAAGTGCAGCATCTCGCGCACGGCCTTGGCGGTGGCGGCGGACATGACGCGCTGGCCGGCCGGGGGTTGCGTGGTCTTGGTCATGGAGTTGGCCACCAGTTCACCGTCGTGCGCGAACACGGTGTACGCGCGCGCCAGTTGAAACAACGACACGCTCAGGCCGTAGCCATAACTCATGGTGGCTTGCTCGATCGGGCGCCAGGTCTTGTACGGGCGCAGCTTGCCGCGCTCGGCGCCGGGGAAGCCGAGCTGCGGCTTCTGGCCAATGCCCACCTGGGTGAACATTTCCCACATTTCGCGCCGCTCCATCTGCATGGCCAACTTCACCGTGCCGACGTTGCTGGACTTCTGGATCACCTCGGCGACCGTGAGCGCGCCATGCGGGTGGGCGTCGCGGATGGTGCTGCCGGTGATGTTGATGCTGCCCGGCGCGGTCTGGATCACGGTGCTGGGCGTGACGCGGCCGCTCTCGATGGCCAACGCGGCGATGAAGGGCTTCATGGTCGAGCCGGGCTCGAAGATGTCGGTCAGCGCGCGGTTGCGCAACTTGTCGTCCTTGCTCTTCAGGCGCGCACCCGGCGTGTAGCTGGGGTAGTTGGCCAGGGCCAGCACCTCGCCGCTTTGCACGTCGAGCACCACCACGCTGCCGGCCTTGGCGCCGTGCTCGAGCACCGCGTCGCGCAGGCGTTGGTAGGCGAAGAACTGCACCTTCGCGTCCAGGGAAAGTTGCACGTCTGAACCGTTAACCGGGTCGATCTGCTCGCCCAATTCGTCGATCACCCGGCCCGGCCGGTCCTTGATGACGCGGCGGCTGCCGTTGTGGCCCTGCAGCGCTGCCTGGTGCGCCAACTCGATGCCTTCGAGCCCCTGGTCTTCGATGTTGGTGAAACCCACCACATGCGCCGCGGCCTCGCCTTCGGGGTACTTGCGGCGGTAGTCGTGCATGGCGTACACGCCCTTGAGCTTGAGCGCATTCACCTGCTGCCACAGGCTTTCGTCGGCCTGGCGTTTCAGCCAGGCGAAGTATTGGCTGCTGGCCAGGCGCTGCTCCAGCTCATCCGGGCGCAGCTCCACCAGGCGCAACAGGGCCTGGCGCTGCGCCACATCGGCGCTGAATTCCTTCGGGTTGACCCAGATCGATGGCGACGGCACGCTGGTGGCCAGCAGCGCCCCCGCACGGTCTGTGATGCGCCCGCGGCTGGCCGGCACCACCAGCGTGTGGGCATAGCGTTTTTCACCCTGCTCTTGATAGAACTCGCTGCCATAGACCTGGATGTAGGCCGCGCGGCCCACCAGCACGCACGAGCCCACCCCCAGCAAAAAGACCAGCAGGCGCGAGCGCCAGGGCGGCGTCTTCGATGCCAGCAGCGGGCTGGTGGCGTAGTTGAGCTTGCGCGGCATGGGCGCGTTGAACAGCTTGCGCGCGCTGGTTTTCATCGCCCCGCTCCCGCGGCCACGGTGTCGGTGGCATAGAAGGTCACGGCCGGCGATGCCGTGCGCATGTGCAGCTTTTCGCGCGCCATGCGCTCCACGCGCAGGTGGGTAGCCTGGGCCTGGCGCTCGGCATCGAGCCGCTTGTCTTCGGCGTCGAGCATGGCTTGCTCGGTGCGCGCGCTGTCGAGCTGCGAATACAGCCGCCGGCCTTCATACGCGGTGCGCACCAGGTACAGCGCACTGGCCACCAGGGCCAGCAGCAAGACGAGATTGAGCCGGTTCATGCTCCAGGCTCCAAGCGCTGCGCCACGCGCAGTACGGCCGAGCGCGCGCGCGGGTTGGCGCGCAGTTCGGTTTCACCGGCGCGGATGCGGGCCACGGCTTGCAGCTTCACCGGCGCGGGTGCGGCGAACGGTGCGCGGCGGTCGAACACGGCCCGGCTTTCACGCGCGATGAAGGTCTTGACGATGCGGTCCTCTAACGAATGAAAGCTGATCACGGCCAGGCGTCCATGTGGGGCAAGCAGGTCCAACGCGGCCTTCAGGCCTTGTTCGAGCTCCTCAAGCTCGGCGTTGAGGTGAATCCGAAGAGCCTGAAATGTGCGCGTCGCAGGGTTCTGGCCCGGCTCGCGGGTTTTGACTGCACCAGCCACGACTTCGGCCAGTTCGGTGGTGGTTCGAACAGGGCGCCCGCTTTGTCGGCGAGCCACAAGCGCCTTTGCAATCTGCCCAGCAAACCGTTCTTCGCCATGACTGCGTATCACCTGTGCCAGCTCGCGCTCATCGGCGCGCGCCAAGTAGTCGGCCGCGGTTTCGCCGCGGGTCGTGTCCATGCGCATGTCCAGCGGCGCTTCGAAGCGGAAGCTGAAACCACGCGCCGGGTTGTCGATCTGCGGGCTGCTCACGCCCAGGTCGAGCAGCACGCCGTCGACCTGCGCCAGCCCCAGCGCCGCCAGTTCGGCCTGCATCGCCGCAAAGCTGGCATGGCAGATCGACAGCCGCGGGTCGGCGATCGAACGCGCCGCAGCAACGGCCTCGGGGTCCTTGTCGAAAGCCACGAGACGGCCGCCCGGCATCAGCGCGGCGAGCACCGCACGCGCATGCCCGCCGCGGCCAAAAGTGCCGTCGACATAAACGCCCGCCGGCTTGGTCACCAGGGCCTCGACGGCTTCGCTGAGCAAGACGGTGGTGTGTTGCCATGGGGCCGCGGTGCCGGCAAGCGCGGTCATCCGATCATCAGGTCCTGGAGCTGCGCGCTCCAGTCCTGCTTCAGGTCGCTGGATTCATTGGCCGCGGCGCGCGCCTTGTCCCAGAGTTCGAAGCGGTTGCCCAGACCCATGAAAACCACATCACGTTCGATCCCGGCAAACTCGCGCAGTTCGGGTGCCAGCAGCACGCGCGACGCGCCGTCGATCGTGACTTCGCTGGCACTGCCGATATACAGCCGGCGCAGCGGATCAAAAGACGCCGGCTTGGCGTTCAGCGCGGCTTCGAAACGGTCCCAGACCGAGCGTGGAAACAGCGTCAGGCAGCTCGCCAGGCTCTTGGTGACGACCATCTGGCCATTCTCCGAGGCCATCAGCACGTCGCGGTACCGGGCCGGGACGGTGATCCGCCCCTTCCCGTCCAGCGTGTGCACCGGACCTCCTTTGAACGCAAATGACGACACAAAATCCCACTAAAGTGCACCAGAGGCTGGACTTTAGCTGATGCCAACACCGCGGGTCAATCTTTCGCGGCCCGGAAAAGATCAATCGAATCAAGCACTTAGAGCTGTTTATTCAAACAGATGGTGAGAAAAAAGTCGTTCATAAATAACGACTTGCAGCCAAGTCTGAAAGACGTTTCT
>JAYUQE010000227.1:0-4227 GCA_043756905.1 Burkholderiales bacterium
CCGATCAGCAGCGAGCCGGTGGCGCCGATGGGGTGGCCCAGGGCCATGGCGCCGCCGTTCACGTTCACCTTGTCGCGGTTGAGCTTCAGGTCGCGGATGAATTTTTCAGCCACCACGGCAAAGGCCTCGTTGATTTCGAACAGGTCAATGTCGTCAATCGTCAGGCCCGCCTTGGCCAGCACCTTGCGCGTGGCCGGCACCGGGGCGTTAAGCATCAGCGTGGCGTCGTCGCCCATGTTGGCCATGGCCAGGACGCGGGCGCGGGGCTTGAGGCCGCGCCGCGTGATGTAGGCCTGCGAGGCCAACAACACGCAACCCGCGCCATCCACCACGCCCGAGCTGTTGCCTGCATGGTGCACATGCTTGATGTCGATGCCGGGGTAGGCCTGGCGGATGTAGCCGGCGTAGGTGTTGCCTTGCTCATCAAGCGGCATCTCGGCCAGCTTGGGGAAGGCGGGCTTGAGTTCGGCCAGGCCTTCGCGCGTGGTTTGCGGGCGCGGGAATTCTTCGTGGTCCAGCGCCAAACTGCCGTCTTCGCGGTACACGGGCACCAGGCTGCGCTTGAAGTGCCCGCCGGCTATTGCCACGGCGGCGCGCTGCTGGCTCACATAGGCCAGGTCATCGAGCGCTTCGCGCGAAATGCCTTCCAGCGTGGCGATGGCATCGGCGCACACGCCCTGGTGGCTTTGCGGCACCTTGGCGCGCAGGCGCAGGTTGCCCGCGTCCATCATCGGCGGCGTTTTGGGGTCGGCGATGCTGGCGGTGTAGCTCATCATTTCGCAGCCGCCGGCCACCACCAGGTCTTCAAAGCCCGCGGCCACGCTGGCCGCGGCCAGGTTCACGCTGGTGATGCCGCTGCCGCAAAAACGGTCCAGCGTCACGCCGCTGGCCTTGGGGCTGTAGCCGGCGTCCAGCAGCGCCATGCGTGCCATGTCGAAGCCTTGCTTGCCGCGCTGGGTGCTGGTGCCCCAGATCACGTCATCCACTTCCGCAGTGTCGATGCCGTTGCGCTGCGCGATGGCCTTGAGCACGGTGGCGGCCAGGTGCTGCGGGTGGCAGTCGGCCAGCGCACCCTTGCCCTGCTTGCCAATGCCGCGCGGCGTGCGGCAGACGTCGATGATGTAGGCGTGGCTCATGGTGTGTTCCTTGTCCTGTTGGAAGTGAGGTTAGGACCTGGCTCGGTACCTGGCTCAGTACTGGGCTCAGTACTGGGCTCAGTACTTGGTGTACCCGCCGTCGATGACGAAATCGGCCCCGGTGGTGTAGCTGCTGGCCGGGCTGGCCAGGAAGACGGCGATGCCGGCGAAATCATCCGCCGTGCCCCAGCGCCGCGCGGGAATGCGCGGCATCACGTTGGCGGCGAAGCGCGGGTCGTTGAAGGCGCGCTCGGTCATGTCTGACACCGTCCAGCCGGGCAGGATGCTGTTGACGCGGATCTGGTGGCGCGCCAGTTCCACCGCCAGCGCACGCACCATCGAGGTCACCGCACCCTTGCTCGCGCCATAGGGCGAATTGCGCGCCGCGCCTTCCACGGCGGCGGTGCTGGCCGTGGCCACCAGCGAGCCGCCGCGGCCATGCGCCACCATGTGGCGCGCGGCGGCGCGCAGGGTGAGGAACACGCCCTCCACGTTGATGCGTTGCACACGGCGAAACGCTTCCAGGCTGAGTTCGGTGAAAGCGGTGGGAGCGGCGCCGATGCCGGCGTTGGCGAAGCAGGCATCCACACGCCCCAGCGCGGCCACGCTGCGGGCAAAGGCGTCGTCCACCTGCGCTTCGTCGCCCACGTCGGCCACGAAGGCATGCACGCGCGCGGCGTCGCCACACTCGGCGGCCAGTTGCGCGCGGGCGGCCTCGGTTTTTTCGGCACGCGAGCCCCAAATGGCCACGTTGGCGCCGGCCGCGAGCAGGCCGCGCGCTAGCCCCAAGCCGATGCCGCCATTGCCGCCGGTGATGACTGCGCCGGTGCCTTGCAGGTTCATGGGTGTGTTCATCGCGCGCAGGCTAGCAGATGGGGTGGATGGTGTGGCGCAGCCACCGTCGCGTGACGCACACTGCACCCCATGAATGACCACCATGCCGGCGATTGCTGCGCCGCCACCGAACGCCAGCACACCCGCACCGCGATCGCGCAAGCAAGCTGGCTCACGCATTTGAAGCACAGGCGGGCGTTGTGATGCCCAGGGTAAAGGCCCTGTGCGTGCAGTCGCTGTCGGGTGATCTCTCCGGCGTGGCGCTGTGCGAGGTGGAGGCCTGTGCATTGGGTCCGCACGACGTGCGTGTGCAGGTGCATGCGGCGGCGCTGAACTTTCCCGATCTGCTCATGACCCGGGGCGCCTACCAGCACAAGCCGGCGCTGCCGTTCACAAGCGGCCTGGAAGGCGCTGGCGTGGTGGTGGCGTGTGGAGCGCAGGTGGCGCCTGGGCGCCTGGGCCAGGCGGTGTACTTCGCGCGCCAGGGCAGCGTGGCGCAGGAAGTGGTGCTGCCCGCGAGTGACGCGCATGCTGTGCCCACAGGCTTGAGCATGGCCGAGGCCGCCGCGTTTTGCGTCACCGGCCTCACCGCCTGGGTGGCCCTGATGCGGCGCGCGCAATTGCAGCGCGGCGAGTGGCTGCTGGTGAACGGTGCGCGCGGCGGCGTGGGCTGGGCCTGTCTGCAACTGGGCCAGCACCTGGGCGCGCGGCTGCTGGCCACGGCCAGTGAGCCCGCGCGCTTGCAGCATTGGGCCGCGCAAGGCGTGCCCGTGCTGAAGGCCGATGCCTCACTCCCCGCCGCGGTGAAGGCGCTCACCGGTGGCCACGGTGTGGACGTGGTGGCCGACCCGGTGGGCGGCGAACTGTTCACCCACAGCCTGCGCTGCGCGGCCTGGGGCGCACGCATGCTGGTGTTAGGTTTTGCGTCCGGCCAGATTCCCACGTTGGCGCTGAACAAGGCGCTCATCAAAGGCCTCACCGTCATGGGTGTGCGCGCGGGCGAAGCCGGCCGCCAAGACCCGCAAGGCGCTGCTGACAGCCGCGCCGCGGTGGAGCGCCTGGCCGCACAAGGCGTGCTGCGCCCGTTCATTGGTTTGAGTGTGCCGCTGGCCCAGGCGCGCGGCGCCTTGCTGGCCATGGCGAACGGCGAGGTGACGGGCAAGATCGTGGTCACCATGGGCTTGAATGAAACGCCCCGCGAGCCACAGGCTGCCGGCGCGCTGCGGTAAGGTTGGGGCCACTTCGGCGTGCAACATTCGGTGCGGCCACGCCAGGTCTTCCCACCACGCAAGGGGTTTCAGCATGTCAAACCGTCGCACCGCCGCAGTGGCCGCAAGCCTGGGCTTTTGCCTGGCTGCCCAGGCGCAGGTCGTTCGCTTCGAGGTGCTGCAAAGCGCACCGGCCTTCGATGGCCGAAGCTTCGGCAATGTGGGGCCCTATGTTCGGATCACGGCGCGAGCCACCATTGCCGTCGACCCGGCCGACCCGCGCAACGCGGTCATCGCCGACATCGCGCAAGCCCCGCGCAATGTGCAAGGCCGGGTGGAGGCCACGGCCGATGTGGTGTTGCTGCGCCCGGCCGACCCGCAACGCGGCAACGGCACGCTGCTGGTTGATGTGCCCAACCGCGGCCGCAAGCTGGCGCCGCAGTTGTTTGACGATGCGGCTCAGCCCGGCGCAAACAATGCCGAGAAGGCGGTGGATGCCGGCATCGGCTTTGCGCACGCCCAGGGTTACAGCATGGCGTGGATTGGCTGGCAGGCCGACATCCCGTCGCAGCCCGGCCAGTTGGCGCTGGCCGCGCCCGTGCTGCGCGGCGTGACGGGCGCGTCGCGCGACGAATTCTTGTTCGACCACCTGCGCACGCCGGCCACGGCCACGCTGGCCTGGCCCATCGCCGACCCTGCCACCCTGGCCGTCACCGTGCGCGCCAAATGGGACGCGCCGCGCGAAACGCCCGCTGGCCTGGCCATCTGCGCCACGGGCGCACAAACGGTAGAGATCACTCGCCCGACGAGCCCGACCAGCCCGAACAGCGGCTTCGATGCCGGCGCGCTGTATGAAGTGACGTACACCGCACGCGACCCCATCGTGCTGGGCTTGGGCTTTGCCGCCACGCGCGACGTGGCCGCGTTCCTGCGCCGCGAGGGCAGCGCCGCCAACCCGCTGGCCGTGGCCGGGCGCAGCACGGTGCAGCGCGCCATCGGCTTTGGCGTCTCGCAAAGCGGCCGCTTCCTGCGCGACTTTCTGCACCTGG
>JAYUQE010000228.1:0-4220 GCA_043756905.1 Burkholderiales bacterium
GCCTTCGCGGTCAGCTCGTTCATCGTCGGCGTGGCCGGTGGCCTGTGGGGGTTCATCAACCTCGGGGCCTGGGAGCCGGCCGCCTTTTCCATCGACCGATCGTTCCAGTTGTTGTTCATGGTCATCATCGGCGGCCTCGGCTCCATCATGGGCAGCTTCTTCGGCGCCGCGTTCATCGTCATCCTGCCGCTGCTGTTGAACCAGGCGCCTGGTTGGCTGGGCATTCCCATTTCCACCGCGCTGGCCTCGCACCTCGAATTCATGATCTTCGGCGCGCTGATCGTGTTCTTCCTGATCGTCGAGCCGCATGGCCTGGCGCGGCTGTGGTCGATTGCCAAAGAAAAACTGCGGCTGTGGCCCTTCCCACATTGATGGCATTGATGGCGGAAAACCACTACACGCCAAGTCCCGGCGAGCGCGTTCTTACCAGCACGTTTCACCCTTTTCACCACGCACTGACGAGTGCTTTTTTTACCCTCTGGAGGCAGATATGAAGTTGAAGTCCCTTGCCGGCACCGCAGCACTCGCCGCGCTCGCCCTGGCCACCGCAACCAGCGCCTTGGCGCAAGCGAAGGAACAGTTCTTCCCCTCGCTGGTTTACCGCACCGGCGCCTACGCGCCCAACGGCGTGCCGTTCGCCAACGGCATGGCCGACTACTGGAAGCTGGTGAACGCGCAAGGCGGCATCAACGGCGTGAAGGTGATTTTTGAAGAGTGCGAAACCGGCTACGCCACCGACCGCGGCGTGGAGTGCTACGAACGCCTGAAGGGCAAGCACGGCGGCGCCACCTCGGTGCACCCGCTGTCCACCGGCATCACCTTCGCACTCACCGAAAAAGCGCCTGGCGACAAAGTCTCCATCCTCACCTCGGGCTACGGCCGCAGCGAAAGCGCCGACGGCGGCGTGTTCAAGTGGAACTTCCCGCTGGTGGGCACCTACTGGGTGGCCGCTGACATCCTGGTCCAGCACGTGGGCAAGAAGGAAGGCGGGCTCGACAAGCTCAAGGGCAAGAAGATCGCGCTGGTCTACCACGACAGCCCGTACGGCAAGGAGCCGATCGCGCTGCTGCAAGAGCGCGCCAAGATGCACGGCTTCGAATTGAGCCTGCTACCCGTGGCCCACCCCGGCGTCGAGCAAAAGGCCACCTGGCTGCAGATTCGCCAGAACCGGCCCGACTACCTGTTCCTCTGGGGCTGGGGCGTGATGAACTCCACCTCGCTGAAGGAAGCCGTGGCCACCGGCTACCCGCGCGACAAGATGTACGGCGTGTGGTGGGCCGGTGCCGAGCCCGACGTGAAAGACGTGGGTGATGGCGCCAAGGGCTACAACGCCCTGGCCTTACAGCACGGCGCGGAGCCCAACGCCAAGGTCACCAAAGACATCCTGGCGCTGGTGCATGGCAAGGGCCAGGGCACGGGGCCGAAAGAGGAAGTCGGCCAGGTGTTGTACATGCGTGGCGTCACGGCGGCCATGCTGTCGGTGGAAGGTGTGCGGCGCGCGCAAGAACGATTCGGCAAGGGCAAGGTCATGAACGGCGAGCAAGCGCGCTGGGGCTACGAGAACCTGGCACTTGACCAGAAAAAGCTCGATGCATTGGGCTTTGCCGGCGTGATGCGCCCGGTGAGCACTTCTTGCAACGACCACATGGGTGCGGCGTGGGCGCGCATCCACACCTGGGACGGCGCGAAGTGGAACTTCACATCCGACTGGATGCAGTCTGACGACCAGATTCTCAAGCCGATGGTCAAGGCAGCGGCCGAGAAGTACGCGGCTGAAAAGAAGTTGACGCGCCGCACGCCGGAAGATTGCCAGAGCTGAACCACTGCGCGGTTCAACCCGGGCCTGGCCAGGGTTGAACGCCGCCGACTTCTGCCCCCGTTGCTTCAGGCTGGGGTTTGAGGCACCCCGCCACGCTGGTGGGGCGGGCTCCAAAGTGAGCCCTCATCGAAGCGCCGGCTGCGGCGTTTCGATGAGTCTGAACAGGCCGCAACCATGTCCAACATCCTTCTCAACGTCAACGGCATCGAGGTCATCTACAACCATGTGATCCTGGTGCTCAAGGGCGTGTCGCTGAACGTGCCCGAGGGCCGCGTGGTGGCCTTGCTGGGCGGCAATGGCGCGGGCAAGACGACCACGCTGCGTGCCGTAAGCAACCTGTTGTCCGGCGAGCGCGGCGCGGTCACCAAGGGCAGCATCGAACTGCGCGGCGAACGGATTGAAAAACTCAGCACCGCCGACATGGTGAACCGTGGCGTCATTCAAGTGATGGAAGGCCGCCACTGCTTTGCCCACCTGAGCATCGAAGACAACCTCATGACCGGCGCCTACACGCGCAAGGACGGCAAGGCCGCCATCGCCGCCACGCTGGAGAAGGTCTACACCTACTTCCCGCGCCTGAAGATGCGGCGCAGCAGCCAGGCCGCCTACACCTCGGGCGGTGAGCAACAGATGTGCGCCATCGGCCGCGCGTTGATGGCCAACCCCAAGATGGTGCTGCTCGATGAACCCAGCATGGGCCTGGCGCCACAGATCGTTGAAGAAGTGTTCGAGATCGTCAAAGACCTGAACCAGCGCGAAAAGGTCACCTTCTTGCTGGCCGAGCAAAACACCAACATGGCGCTGCGCTACAGCGACTACGGCTACATCCTCGAAAACGGCCGCGTGGTGATGGATGGCCCGGCCGCCTCGCTGCGCGAGAACGAAGACGTGAAAGAGTTCTACCTCGGCATGGGCGGCGGCGACCGCAAGAGCTTTAAAGACGTGAAGAGCTACAAGCGTAGAAAGCGCTGGTTGGCTTGACGCAGCCATGTCCGATGACTTGGGCTTTTCGCCCCCACCGTTCAAGCCCGATGAGGCGCTGCAGACCCTGAAGCGCGAGTTGCGGGGCTTGGGCCTCACCGAACGCGAAGGCCGCTTTGAACGCCGTGGCATGGCCATTGCGCGGGCAGCCATTGAAGGCAATTCGATTCGCGCTGCGCGGGTGCGCAAACCCCTGCGCAGCAGCCCTGAATGGCAAGACAAGCTGCTCACCAGCAGCGCTCAGGCACGCGAATTTGTGGCTGATCTGAAACGTCAACTAACGCTTTGGAACGACCTGGATGACTGACTTTTTCGATGCGCTCGAAACGCGCAGCGCCGCCGAGCGCGCGGCCGCGCAGTTCGCCGCCCTGCCCGCCCAGGTGGCCGCTGCGCAGCGCACGGCGGCCTTTGGCGAACTGCTGGCCGGCGTGGATGCCAAGGCCATCACCAGCCGCGCCGCGCTGGCACAGTTGCCCGTGTTGCGCAAGGGCGAGCTGCTGGCGCGCCAGCAGGCCACGCGCGCATCCAGCACAGCATGGGATCCGTTTGGCGGCGTGTCCAACATCGGCTGGCAAGGCATGGTGCGCGGCGCCCAGCGCGGTGCGCGCCGGGTGTTCCAATCCCCCGGCCCGATCTATGAACCCGAAGGCATGGCGGGCGACTACTGGCGCATGGCGCGCGCGCTTTATGCAGCCGGCTTTCGTGCAGGCGACCTGGCGCATTGCAGCTTTAGCTTCCACCTCACGCCGGCGGGTTCGATGATGGAAACCGGCGCGCTGGCCGTGGGCTGCACCGTGTTTGCCGGCGGCGTGGGCAACACGGAATTGCAATTGCAGGCCATTGCCGACCTGCGGCCGCAGGGCTACATCGGCACGCCGAGCTTTCTGAAAATTCTGGTGGAGAAAGCGGCCGAAGCGGGCAACAACATCACGTCGATCAAGAAGGCCCTGGTCAGCGGCGAAGCCTTCCCGCCCAGCGTGCGCGACTGGCTGGCCGAGCGCGGCATTGCGGGCTATCAAGCCTATGCCACGGCCGAGGTGGGGTTGATCGCCTATGAAACCACGGCCCGCCATGGCCTGGTGCTCGATGAAGGCGTGATCGTCGAGATCGTCCGCCCCGGCACCGGTGACCCGGTGCCGGATGGTGACGTGGGCGAAGTGGTGGTGACCGTGCTCAACGCCGACTACCCCATGGTGCGCTTCGGCACCGGTGATCTTTCTGCCGTGCTGAGTGGCCCCTGCCCCACCGGCCGCAGCAACACGCGCATCAAAGGCTGGATGGGCCGCGCTGACCAAACCGCCAAAGTGCGCGGCATGTTCGTGCACCCCAGCCAAGTGGCCGAGGTGCTGCGCCGCCACCCCGAGCTGGGCCGCGCCCGGCTGGTGGTGGAAGGCGAGATGAGCAACGACCGCATGACGCT
>JAYUQE010000229.1:0-4220 GCA_043756905.1 Burkholderiales bacterium
ATGCCGATCTCGGCGCCCAGGCCGTATTCGAAGCCATCGGCAAAGCGCGTGCTGGCGTTGACCATCACGCTGGCTGAATCCACTTCACGCAAAAAGCGCATCGCGTTGACATGGCTGGTAGTGAGGATGGCGTCGGTGTGGTGTGAACCATAACGTTCGATGTGAGCCAGCGCTTCATCGAAGCTGGCCACGACCTTGATGCTGATGATGGGCGCCAGGTATTCGGTGGCCCAATCTTCGTCGCTCGCCGCAGCCACCTGGGCGCCCGGCACGGCGGCCAGCAGCGCCGCGGCCACCGGGCAGCAGCGCATTTCAACGCCCTTGGCCGCGAACACGGCGCCGATGCGCGGCAAGAAGCCGGCGGCCTGGTCGCGGTGCACCAGCAGCGACTCGGCGGCATTGCAAGGGCTGAACTTCTGCGTCTTGGCGTTGTCGGTCACGCGCACCGCCTGCTCGACGTCAACCTGGGCATCGACATAGACATGGCAGTTGCCGTCCAGGTGCTTGATCACCGGCACCTTGGCCTCGGCGCTGATGCGTTCGATCAACCCCTTGCCGCCGCGCGGGATGATCACGTCCACGTATTGCGGCATGCTGATCAGGCGGCCCACGGCGGCGCGGTCGGTGGTCTGCACCAGCTGCACGGCGTCGGGTGGCAGGCCGGCCTGGGCCAGCGCATCGCGCACGCAGGCCCACAGCGCCAGGTTGGATTGCAAGGCCTCGGAGCCGCCGCGCAGGATGCAGGCATTGCCGCTCTTGATGGCCAGCGAAGCGGCCTCGATGGTCACGTTCGGGCGGCTTTCATAGATCATGCCGAAAACGCCCAGCGGCACGCGCATCCGGCCCACGCTGATGCCGCTGGGGCGGCGCTTGAGTTCGCTGATCTCGCCCACCGGGTCGGGCATGGCGGCGATCTGCTCGCAGCCTTCGGCCACGGTACTAATGATCTCGAACGTTATCTTCAACCGATCCACCAGCGGCTCGGCCAGCCCGGCGGCGCGGGCGGCCGTCAAGTCCAGCGCATTGGCTTGTTGCAGCGCCGGGGCGCGCTCGCGCAGCAACTGCGCCAGGGTGCGCAGGGCCTGGTCTTTGGCCGCGGTGGGGGCGGCAGCCATGGTGCTGGCCGCGGCCCGTGCGGCCACGCCCAGGTGGGCCATGTAGGCGGGGATGTCGTGCGGGTTCATGGGCGGGGATTGTCCCAAATGCCAAGCCCGGCTGGTTCCTACAGATGCTGCAACAGCACCAGCCACAGCGGCGCGGTCAGCGCAAAGCCCAGCGTCGAGACCACGATGGCGGCCACCGTTTCGGCTTCCAGCGTGCGGTAGCGCTGCGCAAAGATCAGCGGGTTGGCGCCCACGGGCAATGCAGCGGCCAGCACCAACACGGAAAGCGGCACGCCACGCAAGCCGAAGCCCAGGTAGGCCACCGCCAGCACCGCCGCGGGCAGCAGCACCAGCTTCACCGCAGCCAGGGCCAGCGCCGGCCGGGTGCGCCCGGCCAGGCCGTAGTCGGCCAGCGACAGGCCGATCAACACCAGGCACAACGGCACCACGGCCAGGCCCAACAAGGCCAGGGTTTCATCCACGAAGCCGGGCAACGCCAGGCCGGTGGCGTTGAACAGCAAGCCGGCCAGCACCGGCAAGACCACGGGGTGGATCAGCGTGTTGCGCAACATGCTGGCCAGCACCGACCAGCGGCTGATGCCCGGGTCGGCACGCATGCGCTCGCGGGCCAGGTCGCGCTCGACCAGCAGGGTGATGATGCTCAGCAACACCAGCGCATGGATGCTCACGATGGTCAAGTGCAGGCCCAGGCCGGCCTCGCCGTACAGCGCCAGGGCCAGCGGAATGCCCATCTGCACCGTGTTGCCGAACGTCGCCGCCAGGGCGCGCACCGCCGGCACCGCCACCTCGGGCCCCCTGCGGGCGTGCGCGCGGCGCTGCTGCACGTACACGCCCAGGATCACCGCCAACGCGGGCACAAAGTAGGCCCCCAGCACGCCCAGCGGCAACTCCGCCAGGGCAATGCGCGAGGTGGTGCGAAACAGCAGCGCCGGGATGAACAGGTACAGCGCCGCGGCCGAGAACACCTTGGCCGCGGCTTCGTGGCCGAACCAGCGCGCCCGCCCGCCCACGTAGCCCAGGGCCACGGTGAGCAGCAGCGCCACCAGCTTGTTGAGGATGACGAGCGACATGGCCGCTGCCGCGCGGCGCTTACAAACCCAGCCAGGCGCCCAGGGCCAGCAGTTCAGCCTCGTCGCCGCGCGCAAAGCCGCTGAACTTGGTGGGCACCAACTTCTTGCGGCCGTCTTCGGAGCCATCCAGCGCCAACAGGTACTCGCGCACCTTGTCGATCTGTTCGGCGCTGAGCTTGGGGCTGGCGATCAGGTGCTTGATCGGCACCGGCCGCGACGCGCCCAGCACGCGCCCGCCCTTTTCCAGCCAGGCCCGCACCACGCCGGTGGCGGCGGTGGCACCGATTTCGGTGAGGTGGTTGTCGACGAAGAACGGCACCGCGTCTTGATACCGGGTGTAGACCAGGCTGACGTTTTTCGCATTGCCGATCTGGTCGCGCAGGGTGGCGCGCGCCATCCAGGCGGTGATGGAATCCTCGTCGGGCGCGCCGACGCGGCGCCCGCGCAGGTCGGCCAGCGCTTTCAGCGGCGAGTCACCGCGCACCAGGAAGCTCGCCTTGTAGTCCTGGTAGCCCTTGGTCAGCGCCAGCAGCTTGTAGCCCGACTGCTTCATGGCCAGGATCGAGATGTGCGCCGGGTGCACCATGGCCAGGTCGTAAGCGCGCTCGGACAGGCCCTTGCGCAGGCTGGGGTAGTCGGCCACCGGCTCGATCACCACGGGCTGCGCCAGCAGCCTGGACAGGTCTGCGGCGATCGCGGCGTAGCGGGCGCGGATCTCGTCGTTGGGCACGCGGTAGGTCACGCCTTCGTTGATGGCGAACACCAGCGCCGCCTGCGCCACCCCTGCGCCCAGCAAGGCACCCAGCGCCAAAGCGCGCAGCCAGCCACGAAATCCACTCAACACCATGGCCGTTTCCTTCAAGACAAGTGAGTGGCGCAGATTGTGTCGCAGCGTGCCGCGTTTTCCGCTGCACGCCGCGGTTTCAGGCCTTGGCCGTCTTGCGCGCGACGGTCTTGGCGGCGGGGGGCTTGGCCGCCGCAGTTTTGCCCGCCGCGGCCTTGCCCGTTGGCCGCACTGCGCGCGGCTCGAACTCGAAGCTGACCTTGCCTTCCTTGGCGTCGTAGGCGAGGCGGGCCTTGAACATGCGCCGTGTCTTGTTGGACACGAAGTTCTCCAGCAAGTCGGTCTTGCCGCCGGCCAGCAGCTTGGCCATCTGCTCGCGCGCCACGGGCTGCTGCAAGATGATCTTGCCGCTCTTGAAGTCACACGTAACGTTAGCCCCCACGGCGCGCTCGCACATGTAGCTGGCGCCGTGCTCGTAGACATGGCCCTGGCACTTCGGGCACGCGCCCAGGCTTTCCTGCGCTGAAAAGTCGATCGCCTCGCCGCTTTCACCGGCCGCGCGCTGCTCTTCGCCGAAGTCGAATTCGAGTTTCCAGTTCTTGATCTCGTCATCGAACGCCAGCTTCAACTCGGCCGTGAACGGCCAGCCCGCCTTGGAGCGAAAGCCTTCCAGCGGGCCGATGCGCTTGTCGCGCAGGAATTGCTCGACTTCGCTCAGCTCGAAGCTGCGGCTGCCCGGAATCTTGGTGATGCTGAAGCCGCAGCCCTCGCCGTCGATCGCGCCGGCCGCACCGGCGCAGCTGTAGCGGCGGTAGTTCTCTTTCACCACGCCGGCGCAGTTGGGGCAGGGCGTGGCCAGGGTGGCGTAGTCGCCGGGAATGGTGTCGCGGTCGTAGTCCTTGGCGCGGCGCACGATGCCTTCGGCCATCTTGCCGATCTCGGCCATGAACTGGTCGCGCTTCAAGCGGCCATGCTCCATTTCGGCGAGCTGGTATTCCCCAGTTGCCGGTGAGTTCGGGGCGGGTCAACTCTTCCACACCCAGGCCGCGCAGCAGCGTCATCAACTGAAACGCCTTGGCCGTGGGCACCAGTTCGCGGCCGTCGCGCAGCATGTACTTTTCCATGATCAGGCCTTCGATCGTGGCCGCGCGCGTGGCAGGCGTGCCCAGGCCCTTTTCGGCCATGGCCGCGCGCAGCTCGTCGTCGTCGATCATCTTGCCCGCGCCTTCCATGGCCGACAGC
>JAYUQE010000230.1:0-4220 GCA_043756905.1 Burkholderiales bacterium
ATCAGCTACGTCATCACGGTGGCCAACACGGGCAACACCACGCTCACCGGCGTCACCGTCACGGACGCCTATGCCGACGCCGTGCCGGGCGTGGTGCGCAATGCAGTTGACGTCATGGGTGACGAAGACAACTTGCTCGAAGTCGGCGAAATCTGGGGCTACACCGCGCAACACACGGTCACTCAGGCTGAGCTTGATTCGTTCGGCGGCGGCGACGGACGTCTCGACAACACCGCCACCGCCGACTCGGTGGAAACCGGCCCCGACACGGCCAGCGCCAGTGTGCCTGTAGAGGTCGACGGCCCAGGCGTGCGCACACCCGGCTTCTGGAAGAACTGGACCGAGATTTGGGACGCCAACGGCGGCAACGACGGCAAGTTCTCGGGCAAGGATCATTTCCCGCTGCGCGACATCTTGCTCTTCCAGGCCGGGCTGCCCGGTGCACCCTACCCCAATGGCGGCAACGTCAATGATCCGGCAACGGCGGCGAATGAGCAGACCGACGCCAGCGCCACTTCCGGCAAAGGGATTCTGATCGGCGACTGGAACCAGAACGGCCAAACCGACGCCGGCGAGAGCACCCTCTATTGGAGCCTGACCGAGGCCTACCGGGCATTGGACGCGTCGCAAAGCGAGACCAAACAAGACGCGCGCCTGATTTTGGCGCGCGACATGGTTTCAACCTGGCTGAACTTCATGGCCGGCAACCCCGTGGGCAGCGTCAACCCGGCAGACGGCGTGAACTCGCCGAAGGAACATTTGATCGAGGCCATTCAATGGATGCAGTTGCTCACGCCCGATGAAAACGGTGACCGCATCGGTGACGGTTACATCAAGGTCATGGGCAGCGCCGTCAACAGCCCGGCAGTGCCCTCCAGCAGTTCGGCCTGGAACAACGACGTGACCAGTCAATTGCAGATCCCGCTTATCTATCGCAGCAACACAGGTGTACCCCTGCCCGTGGAAGCCGGTTCGCAGACCCACAATGCGCTGGATGAATACAACAACTTCGGCACGATTGGTGGCTACGTCTGGGCCCAGGATGGCGATGCGCCTTGATGCCATGCAAGCCCATCGGGGGGCCGCGCCTTGACCTTGCCACCCGGCGAGGCCGGCGCGGCCGCACCGCGCTCGCAGGCGATGCACGCGGCCCTGGCCGCGTGCCGTTCTTCGCTGGCCACGGCCGGGGTGTTCAGCGTGTTCATCAACCTGCTCATGCTGGTGCCGGTGGTGTACATGCTGCAAATCTACGACCGCGTGCTCAGCAGCGGCAGCGAGCCGACGCTCGTGATGCTCACGCTGATCGTGGTGTTCCTGTTTGCCGTGCTCGGCACCCTGGAATGGTTGCGCGCGCAGGTGATGATCATGGTCAGCACCAAGCTCGACGCCAGCCTGGGCAAGACCGTGTATGGCGCCATCTTTGCCCGCGCCTGGGCCGGTGGCGGGCGTGCCGGCTCGGCGCAGCCGCTGTCCGATCTGCACCAGGTGCGCGGCTTTCTCACCGGCCCGGGCTTGTTCGCGTTTCTCGATGCGCCCTGGCTGCCCCTGTACCTGGGCGTGATGTTCATCCTCCACCCCGTGCTGGGCTGGGCCGGCGTGGCTGCGGCCCTGGTGCTCGTGGCCCTGGCGTTCTGGGCCGAAGCTGCAACCGGCGGAACGCTGCGCGAAGCCGGGCAGGTGGCCGCCCGCGCCGAGCAGGAAACGCAAACCAACCTGCGCAATGTGGAGGCCGTGGCCGCCATGGGCATGTTGCCCAGGCTGTGTGAACGCTGGCAACGCACCCATCTGGGCGCCATTGCCTTGCAGCATCAGGCCAGCCGGCGCGCCGGCCTGATTTCTGCGCTATCGCGCACCTTGCGCATGAGCATCCAGTCGCTCATCCTCGGCCTGGGTGCCTGGCTGGCACTGCGCAACGAGGTCAGCGCCGGGGTCGTCATCGGCGGCTCGATCCTGCTGGGCCGTGCCCTGGCGCCGATTGACCAGGTGATTGCGCATTGGCGCTCGTTCGTCAATGCCCGCGCCGCCTATGCGCGCTTGAACGATTTGTTGCGCCAACCCATGGCCGAGGCCCCCATGGCGCTGCCTGCGCCGCTCGGTGCGGTGAAGTTCGAGCAGGTCGTGGTGCAGCCCGCCGGTGCGCGCAAACCCTTGCTCAACGAACTCAGCTTCAGCCTCGAAGCGGGCCAGCAGTTGGCCGTCATCGGGCCCAGTGCGGCGGGCAAATCGACCTTGCTGCGCGCGCTGTTGGGCCTGCACACCCCGGTCAGCGGAACGGTCACGCTCGATGGCGCCGAGCTGGCCCAATACGACCGCACCGGCCTGGGCGCCCACCTGGGCTACCTGCCGCAAGGCGTGGAGTTGTTGCCGGGTTCGGTGGCCGAAAACATCGCCCGCTTCGGCCCGATTGACGCCCCGGCGGTGGTCAGTGCGGCCATGGCTGCCGGTGTGCACAACCTGATCCTGGCCCTGCCCGAAGGCTATGGCACTCGAGTCGAAGGGCCGGCGCTTTCGGCCGGCCAGCGCCAGCGCATCGCCCTGGCGCGTGCGGTCTACGGCCAGCCGCGCCTGGTGCTGCTGGACGAACCCAATTCAAACCTCGACGAAGAGGGCGACGCGGCGCTGCTGCACACCCTGGGCGAGCTGCGCCGCTGGGGCAGCACGGTGGTGGTGGTGACCCACCGCACCAACATCTTGCAGCAGGTGGATCGCGTGCTGCTGCTGGTGCAGGGCAAGCTGGCCTTGTTTGGCACCCGCGAGCAGGTTTCGGGCGCCTTGCAGCAGGCCGCCTCGCGCACGACCGTGGCCGCGCGCCGCGCCGCGGGCGGCTTGAGCGTGGCTGAATAGCGAGGGCATGGCGATGAGCGCACAGGGCGATCTGGTGGCTGCGGGCGCAGGCCTGGGAACGGGGCCGGGGGTGGCATTGACCGCGGCCAAGGACACACCGTTGACGTCGCTGATGCTCAGCGCACCCGGCTACGAGTTGGCCGAGCCCATGCCCATGGCGGCCATCGAACGCGGCGAGCGGCGGCTGCGCTGGCTGGGGTTCGTGGTGATCGCCGCGGTCTTTGGTGGCCTGGGCAGTTGGGGCGCGCTGGCGCCGCTGAACAGCGCGGCCGTGGGCACCGGTGTGATCGCCGTGGAGAACTATCGCAAAACGGTGCAGCACCTGGAAGGCGGCATCGTCAAGACCATTGCCGTGCGTGATGGCGACGTGGTGCAGAAGGACCAGACCCTGCTCACCCTGGATGACACCCAGCCCCGGGCGCAGCTTGAAGTGCTGCGCGGCCAGACCTTGATGAACCAGGCCAAGGAGGCCCGCCTGGTTGCCGAACGTGACCGCCGCGTGCTGGTCAGCTATCCGAGCGCGCTGGCCGCCACGCGGGCCGATGCACGCGCCCGGGACGCCATGCGCATCCAGGATCAAACGTTCTTTGCCCGCCGCACTGCCATGCAGGGCGAGGGCTCGTTGTATGAGCGCCAGATCAGCCAGTTGCAGGCCAAGCTGCAGGGCCTGGCCGCGCAGCGCACCAGCCGCGACCACCTGGCCGACTCATACCAGCGCGAGTTGGTCGACTACCGCACCTTGCTTGAAGAGGGTTATGCCGACCGGCTGCGCGTGCGCGAGCTGGAGCGCAGCGTGGTGCAGACAGAGGGCCAGCGCGGCGCCCTGGTTTCCGAGCAGGCGGCCACCGACCAGCAGATCAGTGAAACCCGCATCAAGCTGTTGCAGATTCAGAACGAGTTCCAGCGCGAGGTGGCGCGCGAGCTGTCGCAGGTGCAGTCAGAGCTGTTCGACCAGCAGGCCAAGTTGCAGGCGCTTGAAGACGCCGTGGCGCGCACCATCATTCGTGCGCCCGAAGCGGGCACGGTGCTTGACCTTTCAGTGCACACCATTGGCGCCGTGCTGCGCCCGGGCGGCAAGCTGCTCGACCTGGTACCGCAAAACGAAAAGCTGCTGGTTCAGGCCCAGCTTTCGCCGCGCGACATTGACCAGGTTCGCGTGGGCCAGCTCGCCGAGGTGCGCTTCAGCGCATTCAAGCAGCGCGAGACCGCGCGCATTGATGGCAAGCTGGTGGCCTTGTCGGCCGACCGGCTGATCGACGAAACCAGCGGCGGCAAGGTGCCGTACTACCTGGCTCGCGTGGAGATCACGCCGCAAGGGCTGAAGGAGCTGGCGCGCGGCAAGCTGGCGCTGCTGCCGGGCATGCCGGTGGAGGTGC
>JAYUQE010000231.1:0-1670 GCA_043756905.1 Burkholderiales bacterium
TGAATTGGCACAGCGGCTGCAACAAGGCCAGTCGCTGCGCGACCCACCGGCGCGCCGCGCCGGTGGCGGCATCGGCGGCCTGGGCCTGGCCATCGCCCAACGCGTGGCCCAGTTGCACGGCGGCAGCCTGCACCCGCTGCCGGCACCGCACGGCGGCACGCGGCTGTGTTTGGAGTTGCCGCTGGTGGGTTAACGTTTCACATCAGCGGCCGCGCGGTTCGCCCGGCACCCTACTTCACCCGCCCCACCATCGTCAGCAGCTCGGCATACGGCGCCACACGGCCATGCAGCGGCACGATGCGTTCCACCGTCAACCCCAGGCGTTCCACATTGGCCACCAGGTTGGCATGGTTGTCGTTCACTTGCGCCGGCGGCGCCGGGTTGGGCGCGCCGGGGGTGAAGGCGTCGGCCTCGATCAGCAGTTTTTCCGCCGGCAGGTAGACCATCAAGAAGCCGTTGGCATGAATGCTGTTGCTGATTTCATGCACCTCCACCGTGCGCTGGCTGTCGCTGAACACCTGGCGGCCGGCCACGCCGGTGATGCTGGCGCTGCGGCCTGAACGCGCCAGCGCATCGGGGCGGATGCGGTTGGGGTTGGCGAACGCCCGGTCGAACCAGGGCTTGGCCGCTGCGCTGGTCACCAGCGTGGCGCCTTCGGCCACCGCCGTGCGCAGGCCGCCGGCATGGTCGAAGTGGTGATGGGAATTGACGACGAAGCGCACCGGCTTGCCCGGCACCAGGCGCTTGGCTTCGGCCAGCACGGCGGCGCTGCGGCCGTCGTACAGCGGCGTTTCCACCACGATGAGGTGATCGCGCATTTCGATGGCCACGCTGTTGTGCGAGCCGCCGGCCAGCCTCCACACACCGGGCGCCACTTGATCGCTGGCCACGCTCTCAGCAAACGCGCTCACCAGCGCGGGCACCTCGATGCCGCTGGGCTCGTTGACCTTGACGCTTTCCACCGTGATGTCGAGCACCTCGAAGCCGCCCTGCGTTTGGCGGATGCGGCCGGGGAACTTCACGCCGCCATGGTCGCGGTAGTTGCTGTACAGGGTGGTGACTTCGGTGTCGCCCAGCACCGCATTGGGCAGGCGCGACTCGACGCGCTCGACCAGGCCCGCCGCATCGACCCAGGCGCTGGCGCTCAGGCGGCCGGGGATGTTGAAGCTCAGGCGCGCGCCGGCCGCACCGTCGGGCCGCGCCGAGGCGCTGGCGCCATGGCGCGCCGCGGCCTTGAGCACGCCGTGCGGGCTGGTCCACAGGTCGTGGATGCGCTGGTCCAACGCCACCGGGGCAGGCACCGGCGCCGGCCCCACCATGTTCCAGGCCAGCTCGCCCATGGCCAGGCCCACGGCGCGGGCTTCGCCCTGGCCCATCAACGGCGTGGGCGTGGCGCCGCCGCCCGTGGGCTCGGCCCGGCTCAGCGCATAGTCTTCGCGCCAGGCGGCTTTGTCGTAGTCGGCCACGCGCGCCAGGTTGCTGTAGGTCACCTTGGGCCAGGCCTGGCCGGGCACGTGGGCCTGGCCAAACACCGTGCCGCTGCCGCTGCCGGCAAACGCGATGCTGCGCACCGCCGCGCCGCCCATGGCGGCTTCAGCTTGGCGGATGACGCTGGCGGCGTCGGGCGCCGACATTTGCGCGCAAGCCGCGAGCAAGGCGGGCAAGGTGCC
>JAYUQE010000232.1:0-12081 GCA_043756905.1 Burkholderiales bacterium
GCAAGGCACTGGCGCGCATGCCCACGGTCAGCGCCTGCAGCGGCGCATCAGCGGGGCCTGGCGGCAAGGCCAGCGCCAGCTTCAGCCCGCTGGGCAGCGTGATGCCATCGGCGGCCGCCTGGGCCGGCACCAGGTTCATCGGCGGGTCGCTGAAGGCGCGCGCCACGCGCATCGAGCGCGGACGGTGAAAGACCTCGGCGGTGGGGCCGTATTGCAGCAGTTCACCGGCGTCCATCACCGCCGTGTAGCCACCGAGCAGCAGCGCTTCGGTGGGCTCGGTGGTGGCGTAGACCACGGTCGACTCGCCGCTGGCGAAGAGACCCGAGAGTTCTTCGCGAAGTTCCTCGCGCAGCTTGTAGTCAAGGTTGACCAGCGGCTCGTCGAGCAGCATCAGCGGCGCAGCCTTGGCCAGCGCACGCGCCAGCGCCACGCGCTGTTGCTGCCCGCCCGAGAGTTCGGCCGGCAGGCGTTGCAAGAAGGGCTGGATGTGCAGCTTGTCCGCCAGCTCGGCCACACGGGCCTCTACGGCGGGGCGATCAAGCTTGCCCTGCAGCTTGAGCGGCGAAGCGATGTTGGCGGCCACCGTCATCGACGGGTAGTTGATGAACTGCTGGTAGACCATGGCCACGTTGCGTTCGCGCACGGCCTTGCCGGTCACGTCGATGCCGTCGGCGAGCACGCGGCCCTTGGCCGGGGCGTCCAGTCCGGCCATCACGCGCATCAGCGTCGTCTTGCCAGCCTGTGTGGCACCGAGCAACACGGTCACGGCGAGTGGCACCAGCGTCAGGTCAAGCGGGTACAGGTGAACCTGTGCGCCCACCCGCTGTTCGATGCGTTCGAGCCTCAGTTCCATGCGGTCTCCGTGGCGCGTGAGGCCGGGGTGGAGGTGGCCGGGCCGGGCCAGTGCGCGGTGCACCACTCTGCCACAGCGGCGCGTTGCGCTGGGGTCAGGTGCAGGCCGAGTTTGCTGCGGCGCCACAGCACGTCGTCGGCGTTGCGCGCCCATTCGTGCTGGTGCAGGTAGTTCAGTTCGGCTTCGAAGAGGCCGGGCGCCACTTCGGTGCCCAGGCCACCCAGCCCGTTTGCGAGCACGGTGTCGATACACGCGCCGTAGGCCCGCGCCAGCCGCTGGCACAGCGCGGCGGACAGTGTCGGGTGGCGCGCGACCACGGCTTGCGCGAAGCGTGTGAAATCGGTGTCGGGCCGTTGCGCCTTGCCGATCCAGGCGCTCAAGTCACCACCCGGCAACAACGCGCCATGTGTCCACGCGCCGCGCGCCGTTCCCAGCGGCGCCGTCAGCAGGTCGGCGGCCTCTTCGGCGAGCTTGCGGAAGGTCGTGATCTTGCCGCCCCACACGGTGAGCAGCGGCGCCTGCGCGGTGTCGAGTTCGAGCAGGTAGTCGCGCGTCACGGCCGACGGGTCGCCCGATTCGTCGTCGAGCAGCGGGCGCACACCGGCGTAGCTCCAGACCACGTCCTGCGGCGTCACGGGTTTGGCGAAATAGCGGTTCGCCTGCTCGCACAGGTAGGCGGTTTCGCTCTCGTCGATGCGCGCTTCGCCGACGGCGCCGTGGTGTTCCACGTCGGTGGTGCCGATCAGCGTGAAGTGAGTTTCGTAAGGGATCGCGAAGATGATGCGCTTGTCGGGGTTCTGGAAGATGTAGGCGTGGTCGTGTTCGAACATCTTCGGCACCACGATGTGGCTGCCCTTCACGAGCCGCAACGACTTGGCGCGTGGCACGTGCGCGTGCTCGCTGAGGAACTGCGCCGCCCACGGGCCGGCCGCGTTGACGAGCGCGCGCGCGCTGAGCTCTCGCTGCCCACCGGCGTCGCTTTGCAGTCGCACGCGCCACACCGTCGCCTCGCGCTGGGCATCGACGCAGCGCCAGCGGGTCAGCACTTCTGCACCGCGCTGGCGAGCGTCCATCGCATTCAGCACCACCAGGCGCGCATCGTCGACCCAGCCGTCGGAATAGATGAAGCCCTTGCTGAACATCGGCTTCAAAGGCTGGCCCGCGGGATGCGCCCGCAGGTCCACCGTGCGCGAGCCGGGCAGCACTTCGCGCTTGGCCAAATGGTCGTACAGAAACAGGCCGATGCGGATCATCCAGACCGGCCGCATGGACTTGTTGTCAGGGTCGTGCGGCATCACGAAACGCAGCGGCCACATGATGTGCGGCGCGCTCTTGAGCAACACCTCGCGTTCGGCCAGCGCCTTCTTCACCAGCGAGAATTCGTAGTGCTCGAGATAACGCAGGCCGCCGTGGATCAGCTTGGTGCTCGACGACGAGGTGTGCGCAGCGAGGTCGTCTTTCTCGCACAGCAAGACCGACAGGCCACGCCCCGCCAGGTCGCGCGCGATGCCGGCGCCGTTGATGCCGCCGCCGACCACGAGCACGTCGCACGCCTGGGAAGGCGCGACATTCGGGTCTTCTGCCTGCCGTGGGGGCTGGCCGGTGGGGTCGGTGGGGCGCAACAGGTTTCCTCGGTTTCGATGTGCCGGACATTCGAGCCGCGCCGTTTGACGCAGCGAGGAATATTCACGGGCTGATTGTTCGTTTAGATTCGTTTACGTTCTTCTTCTTTCTATTGTTAACCCGGCACAGCGCAAAACGCAAGCGCGGTTTCCGCAATGGATGCGCCGCAGCGGCCCGCTACGCTCCAGCGCACTGCGTCGCTTCTCTTCTTCGCCCGCCATGACCCCGAACCCCCGCCAGGCCCTGCTGCTGACCGAAGTGCGCAGCCGCGGTTCGGTTTCGATCGAAGCACTGGCCGAGCAGTTCGCGGTGACGCTGCAGACCGTGCGGCGCGACGTGAAGCTGCTGTCCGACGCCGGGCTGCTGGCGCGTTTTCACGGCGGCGTGCGCGTGCCGAGTTCGACCACCGAGAACATCGAGTACCTGCAGCGCCAGATGCTCAACGAGCAGGCCAAGCAGCGCATCGCGCGCACGGTGGCGGCGGCCGTGCCGGTGGGCTGCTCGCTGATCATCAACATCGGCACGACCACCGAAGCGATTGCGCGCGAGCTGCTGCGCCACAAGGGCTTGCGCGTGATCACGAACAACCTGAACGTGGCGGCGATCCTGTCCGACAACCCGGACTGCGAGGTGATCGTGGCCGGCGGCATCGTGCGTTCGCGCGACCGCGGCATCGTGGGCGAAGTGACGGTCGATTTCATCAAGCAGTTCAAGGTCGACATCGGCCTGATCGGCATCTCGGGCATCGAGGCCGACGGCACTTTGCGCGACTTCGACTACCGCGAAGTGAAGGTGGCACGCGCCATCATCGAACACTCGCGCGAGGTCTGGGTCGCGGCCGATCACAGCAAGTTCAACCGCCCGGCGATGGTGGAGCTGGCGCGTTTCGACCAGGTCGACATGCTGTTCACCGACGCACCGCCGCCGGCGCCATTCCCGCACCTGCTGAGCCAGGCCGGTGTGAACTGCGTGACCTGCGGGTCTCAGGAGTAGCGCCAGACGGTGGCCGGCTGAGGGCCACACTCGCCTGACAACGAAATCCATCAATCTCATTTCACGACAACATTTGTGAAAGCGACCACTTAGCATGCGCGCTGCAACCGGAGAGCGCGCATGAGAAAGACCGTCAAGTCCATGGTCGACGAAGCCACCGCCGCCATCACCACCTACAGCGTGGAAGAAGCCGTCGCGCTGCACAGCCGCGAGGACGTGCAGTTCATCGACATCCGCGACGTGCGCGAACTCGAGCGCGAAGGCGTGGTGCCCGGCGCCTTCCACGCGCCGCGCGGCATGCTCGAATTCTGGGTCGACCCTGAAAGCCCGTACCACAAACCGCTGTTTGCACAGGACAAACACTTCGTGCTGTTCTGCGCCGCCGGCTGGCGCAGCGCCCTGGCCACCAAGACGCTGCAAGACATGGGCCTGCCCAGGGTGGCGCACATCGACGGCGGCTTTGGGGCCTGGAAGCAGGCCGGCGCGCCCGTGGCCGAGCAGGCCGCCAAGCAGGCCAAGCCCGCCAAGCCGAAGCAGGCGTGAACGTGATCGACCTGGCCGCCTACCTGCGCATCCAGGCGCGCGCCAACCGGCTGGCCAACCATCGGCTGCATGCGACCATGGCGGAGTTGACGCACGCTGAGTTCCATGCGTCGCGCGCGGCGTTCTTTCCCTCGCTGGCGCTGACGCTGAACCATATCCTGGCTGTCGATCTGTACTACGTCGCCGTGCTGTGGCGCGAGAGCGACCCGCGAGCGGCCTTCGATGCCTTCGTGCCCGTGGACACGGTGGCTGATCTGGCCGCGCACCAGGCCCGTAGCGACGCGCGGCTGATCGCCTATTGCGACGCGCTCGACGCGCCAGGCTGCGACGCCGGCATCAGCATTCCGCGCCGCGGCCATGTGCAGCAAGACCAGGTGGCCCACCTGCTGGCCCACCTGTTCAACCACCAGACCCACCACCGCGGCCAGGCCCATGCCATGCTGGCCGGCACCGCCGTGGCGCCGCCGCAGCTCGATGAATTCATGATGCCGAGCGAGGCGCATTTGCGCAGCGCCGACATGGCCGCGTTGGGCTGGGAAGAAGCTGCGGTGTATGGCGCGCGGCGCTGACCTGCGGCGTCACGCACAAGGTCAGTCTTCAGGTTCCGCCGCGCCGGCATCGGCAGGGGCTGCATCGCTTTGCGCGGCCATCTTGCGTGCAAGAACGTCGTAGCGCGCAAAGAGCATGGCCGCGCGCGCCGCATCGGCCTTGCTGCCGCGCCAGCGGTAGGCCGCATCGACCGCGGTGTCCAGGGCGCGGTGGGCGCGCAGCAAATCGGCGGGCATGGTGTCGGGGTCGTACAGCTCGGCCAGGTTGGCGCCGGGGTGGGTGCTGCGGGCATCGAGCACGGCCTGCGCCGCCAGTTCAATGGCGGCCCGGTGCCTGCCCTTCGGGTCATCGGTTTCCTCGGGCCAGGGGAAGTTGTTGTAGACGATCTGGCTGGTGTAGCGGTAGCGGCTTTCGAGGCGGCCGCAGACATGCTTGACCCACGCCATGTGCATGCGTGAACTGAGCACGCCGAAGTGGTACGCACCGGCATCCGGCACGCACAGGTTGGCGTCGCCAACCACCACCTCGGGCGCCATGAAGCCGATGGGAATGATGTCGCGCCGCTCCGAGGAGTGGCGCGGCACCAGCAGGTAGCGGCCGAGCGGCTGCCGAACCTCACCAAACAACTGCGGTGTTGCCGCCAGGCGTTGGGTTGCCGGCCGCGACGAGGCCATTCGGTGCGCCTTGACCAGCGCCACGCGCTTCTTCACCCACGGCAGGCGGGCCAGGGTTTGCGGCGGGCAATCGGCCAACCACAGGCACCAGCGCGGCGTGTCGTGCAGGAACTCTTCCGCACCTGAAAAGCGGCGCAGCCAGGGCGCGGCCTCGGGTTCGAGCGCCAGGAGTTCGGCGCGTTCATCTTCGTTCAGCAAGAGGTGGCCACCGTCGTTGGCCATGGAGCCAAAGGCGATGGCCGGCACGTTGCACAAGGGCTGCCGGCGCGAAGCCACCAGCACGTTGGGCGCGTCAACCAGGTAGGGGTTGATGTTGCCGGCCGCGGTGAAAGCGGGTTCACCGGCCGGGTCGGCATAGTCGAACAATGCCCGCACTGGGCTGGGCTTGCGCCCAAAGCCGATGATCACGCAATGCACGGCGGCCTGGCCGGGCGCGTCGTTGCTCCAGCGGAACGTGCGGTGCGCAAAGTTGATGTGCATGCCTTCCTTGAGCATCCAACCCCACAGTGGTGCCACCTGCTCGCCCTGGCACACGCTGTTGGTGGAGACGAAGGCCACGCGCACGCGATGGCGGTTGTCGTTGTCCTGGTTTTCGGCCAGATCGAAGATGTCGGCGGCGCTGCGCGCGGGGCCGCTTTCAGCCGGGTCGGCCAACAGGTCGGCTTGCTGCGCATGGCCGCGAAAATGGGCGTCGATGAATTCGCGCTTGCGGGCGTCGGCCGCGGCGGCGCCGCTGCCCACCAGGTACTGCGCGGCGCGCACGTACCAGGCCGCCACATAGTCCAGCACGCCACCGCCGTTGATGCCGGCGGACTGCATCACGCGCTCAAGATCGGCCTTTTGCACGGCGGTCTTTTGCTGCTTGCCAATGAACGGCGGGTTGCCCAGGATGTAGTCGAGCCGCCCCGGCGGGCAGAACGCGGCCCAGTCCAGATCGAGCGCATTGCCGATGCGCAGGTTGGCCGAGGTGCGCAAAGGAATGCGCGGCAACCAGGCGTCGAGCGCGCGGCCGGCCTCGATGTTCATCTGGTGGTCCATCAGCCACATCGCGACCTGTGCCACCTGGGCCGGGAACTCCTCGATCTCGATGCCAGAGAACTGATCGACATCCACCGTGATGGCTTCGAACGGTTTGGCAATGCGCACACCGAAGCTTTGCGCCGCTGCCAAAACTTTCAGTTCCAGCCGGCGCAGCTCGCGATAAGTGACGACGAGAAAATTGCCGCAGCCGCAGGCTGGGTCAAGGAAGTGCAGGGTGCGAAGCCTTTTCTGAAATTCGAACAAGCGCTTTTGACTGCGGCGCGCCTGCTCGAACTCGGCTTCAAGCTCGTCAAGAAAGAGCGGGCGAATCAGGCGCAGGATGTTGTCTTCGCTGGTGTAGTGCGCGCCAAGCTGGCGGCGCAGGTCAACATCGTCATCAACGCCTTCCATGTCAACGATGCGCTGGAACATCGAGCCGAAGATGGCGGGTGAAATGCGGCTCCAGTCGGTTTGGCAGCAATCGAGCAGCAGCTCACGCATTGCCGGTGAAAAGCTGGGAATGCGCAGGGCCTCCTGGAACAGCGCGCCGTTCACGTGAGGAAAATCCTTGAACCAGCCGGAGATGGATTTCTGGCGCTTTTCATGCGGCATGTTGAGCACATCAAAGAGCTGCAACAGCACGGCACCCAGATCGGTGCCGTCTGCGCGCGTGCCGCGCTCGATGAGATCGTGGAAACGATCCTTGGGCTCGAAGATGCCGGTGTCGTCGGCAAACAGGCAGAACAGCATGCGCACGAGCAGCAGTTGCAGTGGGTGGCCGGTGTAGCCGTCACGGCGCAGCGCATCGTGCAGGCGCGACAGTTTCTTGACCGCCTTTTCGTTGACCGGGTCTTGCGCGGCAACGCGGCTGACCTGTTGGCCGAGCAGGAAGGCGAATGCCGAAACACGCTGCGGCAATTCGGCCAGCGTGAAGCGTTGCTCGTCGCCCGTCTCCAGGTCACGCAGCCAAAAGCGCTGGAAATCGCAGGCCAGCAAGAAGCGCGGGTGCTCGCCGTCTTTCAGGCCCAGGAAGTAGTCCTCTGCCTGGGCTTGCGCCATTTCAAGATCCTCGCCGGCACTTTTGTGTTCAATGAGCACCACGCCGGGCCAGAACAGATCCATGAAGCCCGGATGCTTCTTCGTCAGCCGGGCGACCTTGCTTTCAAACACCGCAACACGGCGGCGTTCGATGCCGAAAACGTCGGCGAAGAATTCATTCCAGAAGGTCTGCGCTTCGCTGCGTTCGTTGCGTGCGCCGCGGTGGCGGTTGCTGAACTGGGCGGCCCGCGTCTTGATCTCGTTCCAGCTCAGTGGCATAGGGGGTCAATTTGGTTTGCGCGGCAATGTACCCGACCTTGCACCGTATATTCGTGTCGCCAGCGCGGCGCGTGACCTCGCCCGCACCCGCCAAGGAGACCTTCAAATGCCGACGCTGACTTCCAAATTCAACCCGCGCAGCGAAGAATTCAAAGCCAGTGCCGCCGCCATGCGCGTGCTGGTGGACGACCTCAACGCCCAGCTCGCAAAAATCGCCCAAGGCGGCGGCGACGTGGCGCGCGCGCGCCACCTGGCCCGCGGCAAGCTGCTGCCGCGTGACCGGGTGGAAATGCTGCTCGACCCCGACACACCGTTCCTGGAGATCGGCGCCCTGGCGGCGTTGCGCATGTACCCCGAACGCGATGGCAAAGACGCCGCACCGGGTGCGGGCGTGATCACAGGCATCGGCCGCATCAACGGCGTGGAATGCGTGGTGGTGTGCAACGATGCCACGGTCAAGGGCGGCACCTATTACCCGATGACGGTGAAAAAACATTTGCGTGCACAGGAAATTGCGCGTGAGAACCGGCTGCCGTGCGTCTACCTGGTCGATTCCGGCGGCGCCAACCTGCCCAACCAAGACGAGGTGTTCCCCGACCGAGAACACTTCGGCCGCATCTTCTACAACCAGGCCAACTTGAGCGCGCTGGGCATTGCGCAAATCGCGGTGGTGATGGGCTCGTGCACGGCCGGCGGCGCCTATGTACCGGCCATGAGCGACGAGACCATCATCGTCAAGAACCAGGGCACCATCTTCCTCGGCGGCCCGCCGCTGGTGAAGGCGGCGATCGGCGAGATCGTCAGTGCTGAAGACCTGGGCGGCGGCGATGTGCACACGCGCCTGAGCGGCGTGGCCGACCATTTGGCTGAGAACGACATGCACGCCCTGGCCATTGCGCGCGCGGCGGTGGCCAACCTGAACCGGCGCAAAGACCCGCAGTTGCTGCACGTGCCACCGCGCCCGCCGTTGTTCGACGCCGCCGAGCTCCACGGTGTGATCCCTAACGATCCACGTAAGCCTTATGACGTGCGCGAAATCATCGCCCGCGTCGTCGACGGCTCGGAGTTCGATGAATTCAAGGCCCGCTATGGCGCCACGCTGGTCACTGGCTTTGCGCACATCGAAGGCATGCCGGTGGGCATCGTGGCCAACAACGGCATCCTGTTCAGCGAAAGCGCCATGAAGGGCGCGCACTTCATTGAGCTGTGCTGCCAGCGCCGCGTGCCGCTCGTCTTCTTGCAGAACATCACCGGCTTCATGGTCGGGCGCAAGTACGAAGCCGAAGGCATTGCCAAGCATGGCGCCAAGCTCGTCACCGCAGTGGCCACGGCCACGGTGCCCAAGTTCACCGTCATCATCGGCGGCAGTTTTGGCGCCGGCAACTACGGCATGTGCGGGCGCGCCTATTCGCCGCGCTTCTTGTGGATGTGGCCGAACGCGCGCATCGGCGTGATGGGCGGCGAGCAGGCCGCCAGCGTGCTGGCCACCGTGAAGCGGGACGGCATCGAAGGCAAGGGCGGGCAATGGAGCGCCGAAGAAGAAGCCGCGTTCAAGCAACCCATCCTCGACCAGTTCGCCCACCAGGCGCACCCGTATTACGCCAGTGCGCGACTGTGGGACGACGGCGTGATCGACCCGGCGGATACGCGCCGGGTGCTGGCCTTGAGCATCAGCGCGAGCTTGAATGCGCCGATTCCATTGGCGCCGAAGTTCGGGGTTTTCAGGATGTGATGTACGATGTGCGTGTAGTTTGACTTTGGCACACATCATGCGCACCAACATCGACATCGACGACGAGCTCATGGCCCAGGCCTTGAAGGCCGGGCCGTATAAGACCAAGAAAGACGCGGTGGAAGCGGGTTTGAAGTTGCTCGCCCGCCAGACGGCTTACCGTGAAATCCTGAAGTGGCGCGGCAAGTTGCACTGGGATGGTGACGATGAGCTTGCTGGCGCAGCTCACGGCGCCAAAGCTGCCGACGCCAAGGTTGCGGCGCCAGCCTCGGCCGCACGGAAGCCGGCGGCGACGCCCTACGCAGCAAAGGCGCGCCGTGGTCGTCGTTGATTCGGGGGTTTGGATCGACTTCTTCAATGGCATCGTGAACGCTGAATCCGATGAGTTGGAGCAACTGCTGGCCGGCGGTGAAGTGCGCATCGTTGTGCCCGACCTGGTGTTGTTTGAAGTGCTGCGCGGCTTTCGCCATGAGCGCGACCACCGCGCCGCACGTGAGTTGCTCGGCAGCCTGGCCATTGAGGCCGCCGTCAGCCCCGAACTGGCGCAGCTCGCCGCGCAGCACTACCGCCACCTGCGCAGCATGGGCGTAACGGTGCGCAGCAGCATCGACGTTCTGGTGGCCGGCTTTTGCATCGAGCGCGACTACTTGCTGCTGCATAACGACCGCGACTATTCGGCCTTTGAAGACTGGCGTGGGCTGCGCCGCCTGCGGCCTACGCGGCATTGACGGCACACCATGCAAAGCATCTACCACCGCCCCGAAGACGAAGCGTTGCGCGAGCAAGTGCTTCGTTTCGTTAACCGCGAAATCGAACCCCATGCCCTGGCCTGGGAACACGCCGGCTTCACGCCCCGCGAGCTGCTGCGCAAGATGGGCGCAGCCGGCATGTTGGGCCTGATGTACTCACCCGACCATGGCGGCGCCGGGGCCGATGCGCTGAGCAACCTGGTCTTTGCCGAAGCGCTTTCCTCCAGCATGTTTGGCGGCGTCATCATCACCGTGCTGGTGCACACCGACATGGCCAGCCCGCACCTGCACCATGCCGGCACGCCAGCGCAACAGGCGCGCTGGTTGCCGGCCATCACGCGCGGCGAATGCATCACCGCGGTGGCCATCACCGAGCCCGGTGCGGGGTCTGACGTGGCCGGCCTGCGCAGCACGGCGCGGCGCGAGGGCGATGAATGGGTGCTCAACGGCAGCAAGCTGTTCATCACCAACGGCGTGCATGCCGACCTGTACTTCGTGGCCGCGCGCACCGGCACGGCGCGGCATGCGATCTCGATGTTTGCGCTGGAAAAAGGCACGCCCGGCTTCAGCGTGGGCCGCAGCCTTGAAAAGACGGGCTGGCTGTCATCCGACACCGCCGAGCTGCATTTCAGCGATTGCCGCATCCCGGCTTCGCACCTGCTGGGCGAGCAAGATCGCGGTTTCCAGGCCGTGATGAAAAACTTCCAGACCGAGCGCATTGCGCTGGCCGCCATGGCCGTGGGCCACAGCATGAAGGCGCTGGAGTTAACACTTGAATACGTGCGCACTCGCCAGGCTTTTGGCGCGCCGCTGTGGGACAAACAAGTCGTGCGCCAGCGCCTGGCGATGCTCGACGCCAAGACCCGCGCCGCGCGCGCCTTCATGTACCACTGCGCCTGGGCCGTCACCGAAGGCCGCGACGTGGTGCAGGAGGTGTCGATGCTGAAGGCGCTGACGGGCGAGCTGGTCAATGAAGTCGTCGGCGCCTGCCAGCAGTTCCACGGCGGGATGGGCTACATGCGCGACGTGGCCATCGAGCGCCTTTGGCGCGACGCCCGCGTGCTGGCCATCGGCGGCGGCGCCACCGAAGTGATGCTCGACGAGGCGGCCAAACGATATTGAGGCGGGCTCCCTCCCCCGCTGGGGGAGGGTCGGCGTGGGGGCAGCGCCCCGCCACAGGCCCCGTCCCAGCCTTCGCCCAGCAAGGGAAGGCGCATTCGAGCTACATCCTGCAGCCGGTTGCCGGATCGGTGAGCTGCTTGGCGGCCACACCGATCACCTTGTTGGTCTTCTCGGTCACCTGGCGAAGGTAGATGTCCTGCACCGGGTTGTGCGCCTTAGACATCGTCATCGGGCCGCGTGGACTGTCCAGCCGCGCCTGCTCCATGCCCTTGATGATGACGTCGCGCTTTTTCAGGTCGCCGCCGGCCGCCTTCAGGCCGGCTGCCAGCAACTGCGCCGCGTCGTAGCCCTGCACGGCGTAAACGTCGGGCTGGCGCTTGAAGGCCTTGGCGTAGCCCAGGCGGAAGGCTTTGTCCTTGGCGTTCGTCAGTTCGTCGCCGTAGTGCAGGGTGGTCAGCATGCCCACCGCATCGTTGCCTTGCGCCTCGAGCGTGCCGTCGGTGAGGAAGCCGGGGCCGTACAAGGGGATGCGGTCCTTCAGGCCCGCCGCGGCATAGTCCTTGACGAACTTGACGGCGCCGCCGCCAGCGAAGAACGCAAACACGGCGTCCGGTTTGGTCGCGGCGATATCCGTCAGCAGGGCCTGGAATTCGACATTCGGGAACGGCACCGACAGGTCCTTCACGACCTTGCCGCCCTTGGCCTCGAAGCCTTCCTTGAACCCCTTGACCATCTCGTCGCCGGCAGCGTATTTCCAGGTGATGGTGACGGCTGTCTTGTGCTTGCGCTGATCGGCCGCCACCAGGCCCATCGCGTACGACGGTTGCCAGTTGGAAAACGAGGTGCGAAAGATGTTGGGCGCACACATCGCGCCGGTCACCGCGTCGGCGCCGGCGTTCGGAACGA
>JAYUQE010000233.1:0-4201 GCA_043756905.1 Burkholderiales bacterium
CCTCTTGCAGCTCGCGGCGCATGCGGTTGTTGTTCATCACGTCTTCGGCGCCTTGGGGCAGTGGCGTGGCCTGGCCCGTGGCGGCATCCGTGGCGCGCTCGCCTTGCAGCACATAAGCCTTGCCGGCGGCCACTTTCACGGCGTCGTCGAGCAGGGCCTGAAAGTAGGCGGGCACTGCCGGGTCGGCGCTGGCCACGGCTTCATTGATGGCCTTCACGCGCTCGTCGCTGTCGCCTGCGGCCAAGCGGTGCGCCATGTCAGGCGTGAGGGCATGTGCGGGTGCCGGCCACAGCGCAATGATCAACACCGCCAGCAGGGCGACGGCCAGTGCGGCGAGGGTTCGGTTCACGCTGTCTCGTCGTGGTTATGGGGGCGCTGACTCATCAAATGGCGCCCGCTCAAGGAGAGTGGCTGTGCCACTTTCCTTGATCCCCGCTGAGGCCGGCCGGCTTTCGCCGGCCGTGGGGCGCTCATTCGCCTTACATCTTCTCGGGGCTGTCCTTCTTCTTGTCGTTGCCGGCGATGAAGGGGCTCCACGGGTTGGCGCGCACCGGGCCGCTGGTCTTCCACACCACGTTGAACTGGCCGTCGGCCTTGATCTCACCGATGAACACCGGCTTGTGCAGGTGGTGGTTGGTCTTGTCCATGGTGCTGGTGAAGCCGCCCGGCGCGGTGAAGGTCTGGCCGGCCATGGCGGCGATGACCTTGTTGGTGTCGGTGCTCTTGGCCTTTTCGACTGCCTGCTTCCACATGTAGATGCCGATGTAGGTGGCCTCCATCGGGTCGTTCGTCAGCGGCCTGTCCTTGTGGCCGGCAATGCCCTTGGCCTTGGCATAGGCCGCCCACTTCTGCGTGAATGCGGTGTTGGCCGGGTTCTTCAGGCTCATGAAGTAGTTCCACGCCGCCAGGTGGCCCACCAGCGGCTTGGTGTCCACGCCGCGCAGTTCTTCTTCGCCCACGCTGAAGGCCACCACCGGCACGTCAGTCGCCTTCAGGCCCTGGTTGCCCAGCTCCTTGTAGAACGGCACGTTGCTGTCGCCGTTGATGGTGGAGATCACGGCCGTCTTCTTGCCTTCGGCAGCGAACTTCTTGATCTTGGCGATGATGCTTTGATAGTCGCTGTGGCCGAAGGGGGTGTACTCCTCCAGGATGTCGGCGTCGGTGATGCCTTGCTTGTTCAGGAACGCGCGCAAGATCTTGTTGGTGGTGCGTGGGTACACGTAGTCAGTGCCCAGCAGCACGAAGCGCTTGGCGCCGCCACCGTCTTTGCTCATCAAATATTCCACCGCCGGAATGGCCTGCTGGTTGGGCGCAGCGCCGGTGTAGAACACGTTCTTGCTCAGCTCTTCGCCTTCGTATTGCACCGGGTAGAAGAGCAGGCCGTTGAGTTCTTCATACACCGGCAGCACGCTCTTGCGGCTCACGCTGGTCCAGCAGCCGAACGTGACGGCGACCTTGTCTTTGCTGACGAGCTGGCGCGCCTTTTCGGCGAACAGCGGCCAGTTCGAAGCCGGATCCACCACCACGGGTTCGAGCTTCTTGCCCAGCACGCCGCCCTTGGCGTTGATTTCCTCAATCGCCATCAGCACGGTGTCTTTCAACACCGTTTCAGAAATGGCCATGGTGCCCGAGAGTGAATGCAGCACACCGATCTTGATGGTGTCGGCGGCCTGCGCGGGCAGGGTCATGCAAAGGGCGGCCGCGGCGGCGGCAAGGGTCATGCGACGGTTCATGGGTTACTCCTGGCGGCTCGTTTGAGCTTGTGGGTTGAAGACCCAGCGTCAAACGCAAGGGCCATGCCAAGCCCGTTCAGGGTCAGCTCACGTGCGCTGGCACCAACATTGCTCGCACAATGTTTGCCGCACCACATTGACCGCACCACCCCTGCACAAGAATCACCCAATGGAACTGACCCCGCGCGAGAAAGACAAGCTGCTGATCTTCACCGCCGCGCTGCTGGCCGAGCGCCGCCGCGCGCGTGGGCTGAAGTTGAACTACCCCGAGGCGGTGGCCTTCATCAGCGCGGCCATCATTGAAGGCGCGCGCGATGGCCAGACGGTGGCGCAATTGATGAGCGCCGGGCGCCAAGTCCTGGGTACACAAGATGTGATGGATGGCGTGGCGGAAATGATCCCCGAGATCCAGGTTGAAGCCACCTTCCCAGACGGCACCAAGTTGGTCACCGTGCACCAACCCATTGCATGAGGCGCACGCAAATGACGCCAGGCGAACTGTTTACTGACGGCCCCGACATTGCCATCAACCCCGGCCGGCGCACGCACACGCTGGTGGTCGAGAACGCCGGTGACCGGCCGATTCAGGTGGGCTCGCACTATCACTTCGCCGAGACCAATGCCGCGCTGCGCTTTGACCGTGCTGTCGCGCGCGGCATGCGGTTAAACATTGCCAGTGGTACGGCGGTGCGCTTTGAGCCTGGCCAGCAGCGCACGGTGGAACTGGTTGACTATGCGGGTGCGCGCGAGGTCTGGGGCTTTCGCGGCATGGTGCAAGGAAAACTCTGACCATGACGAGCATCAACCGCCGCGCCTACGCCGAAATGTTCGGCCCCACCACCGGCGACCGTGTTCGCCTGGCGGACACCGAGCTGCTGGTCGAAGTCGAGCGTGACCTGACCGTTGCAGCCGGCGGCTATGGAGAAGAAGTGAAGTTCGGTGGCGGCAAGACCATCCGCGACGGCATGGGCCAATCGCAGCGCTGCAACGGCCCCGGCGAGCACGAGGCGGCCGATTGCGTGATCACCAATGCCTTGATCATTGACCATTGGGGCATCGTCAAGGCCGACATCGGCTTGAAGGGCCAGCGCATCTTTCGCATCGGCAAGGCCGGCAACCCTGATGTGCAGCCGGGGGTGGACATCATCATCGGCCCGGGCACTGAAATCATTGCGGCCGAAGGCCTGATCGTCACCGCCGGCGGCATCGACAGCCACATTCACTTCATCTGCCCGCAGCAAATCGACGAAGCGCTGATGAGTGGGGTGACCACCATGCTCGGCGGCGGCACCGGCCCGGCCACCGGCACGTTTGCCACCACCTGCACGCCGGGCCCCGAAAACCTGCGCCGCATGCTGCAGGCGGCCGATGCCTTCCCCATGAACCTGGGCTTTCTGGGCAAGGGCAATGCCAGCCGGCCAGAAGCCTTGAAGCAGCAAGTGGCCGCTGGAGCCATCGGTTTGAAGCTGCATGAAGACTGGGGCACCACGCCGGCGGCCATTTCCAATTGCCTGGACGTGGCCGACGAAGAAGACGTGCAGGTCTCGATCCACAGCGACACGCTCAACGAAAGCGGCTTCGTCGAAGACACCATCGCCGCCACCAAGGGCCGCACGCTGTGTGCCTTTCACACCGAAGGCGCGGGCGGCGGCCATGCGCCAGACATCTTGCGCGTGGTGGGCGAAGCGAACTTCCTGCCCAGCAGCACCAACCCGACCATGCCCTACACGGCCAACACGGTCGACGAGCATCTGGACATGTTGATGGTGTGCCATCACCTCGATGCGGCCATCGCCGAAGACCTGGCTTTTGCCGAGAGCCGCATTCGGCGCGAGACCATTGCGGCAGAGGATGTGCTGCACGACTTGGGCGCCATCAGCATGATGAGTAGCGACAGCCAGGCCATGGGGCGAGTGGGTGAAGTGATCATCCGCACCTGGCAAACGGCGCACAAAATGAAGCTGCAGCGTGGGGCACTGACGTATGACACGCGGCCGGCCGAGCCGCCTTCAGATTCCAGTCGGCATGACAACGCCCGCGTCAAGCGCTACATCGCCAAGTACACCATCAACCCGGCGCTGGCCAATGGCATCGCGCACGAAGTGGGCAGCGTCGAGCCCGGCAAGTGGGCCGATCTGGTGCTGTGGAAGCCGGCGTTTTTCGGCGTCAAGCCGAGTTTGATTTTGAAAGGCGGCTTCATCGCCGCCGCCGCAATGGGCGACCCCAGCGCCAGCATCCCCACGCCGCAGCCGGTGCATTACCGGCCCATGTTCGGTGCCTATGGCGGCGCGCTGGCGCGAGGCTCCATCACCTTCGTCAGTCAGGCTTCACTGCAAAACGGCGCCGCCGAGGGCTACAACCTGCACAAGCACCTGGCCGCGGTGAAGGGTTGCCGCACGGTGAAAAAGGGCGCGATGGTGCACAACGCCTACCTGCCGAAAATGCAGATCGACGCGCAGACCTACGAG
>JAYUQE010000234.1:0-4195 GCA_043756905.1 Burkholderiales bacterium
CACGTAGTGGAAGTGCGCGACGACGTAGTAGGTGTCCTGCAACTGGATGTCGACCGGAGCCATGGCCAGGATCAGGCCGGTGAAGCCGCCCATCGTGAAGACGAAGATGAAGCCCACCGCCCACAGCATCGGCGTCTCGAAGGTCATCGAGCCGCGCCACATGGTGGCGATCCAGTTGAAGACCTTCACCCCGGTGGGCACCGCGATCAGCATCGTGGCGTACATGAAGAACAACTGGCCCGTCACCGGCATGCCGGTGGTGAACATGTGGTGCGCCCACACAATGAAACTCAGGATCGCGATCGAGGCGGTGGCGTAGACCATCGAGGTGTAGCCGAACAGGCGCTTGCGCGCGAAGGCCGGCACCACGGCGCTGACGATGCCGAAGGCCGGCAGGATCATGATGTAGACCTCGGGGTGACCGAAGAACCAGAAGATATGCTGGTACATGATCGGGTCGCCGCCGCCGGCTGGGTTGAAGAAGCTGGTGCCGAAGTGGCGGTCGGTCAGCGTCATGGTGATGGCGCCGGCCAGCACCGGCATCACCGCGATCAGCAGGTAGGCGGTGATCAGCCAGGTCCAGGCGAACAGCGGCATCTTCATCAGCGTCATGCCCGGGGCGCGCATGTTCAGGATCGTGACCACGATGTTGATCGAGCCCATGATCGAACTCGCACCCAGGATGTGCAGCGCGAAGATGCCGGCGTCCATGCTCGGACCCATCTGCAGCGTCAGCGGCGCGTAGAGCGTCCAACCCGCAGCCGGCGCGCCACCGGGCATGAAGAAGCTGCCCACCAGCATCAGCGCGGCCGGGATCAGCAGCCAGAAGCTCAGGTTGTTCATGCGCGCGAAGGCCATGTCGGGCGCGCCGATCTGCAGCGGCACCATCCAGTTGGCGAAGCCGACGAAGGCCGGCATGATGGCGCCGAAGACCATGATCAGGCCGTGCATCGTGGTCAACTGGTTGAACAGCTCGGGGTTCACGTACTGCAGGCCGGGCTGGAACAGCTCGGCACGGATGGCCAGCGCCAACACGCCACCCACCATCAGCATGGTGAAGGCGAACAACAGGTACATCGTGCCGATGTCCTTGTGGTTCGTGGCGTAGACCCAGCGCCGCCAGCCGGAGGGGGCATGGTCGTGATGGTCGTCGTGGCCGTGGTCGTGACCGTGGCCGTGCGGATCGAGAACTGCGCTCATGGGGCGAAACCTTTTGCTTGCGATGCTGGATTACTTGCGCGCGGCGAGAACTTCGGCGGGCTGCACGAGCTGGCCGGTCTTGTTCGTCCACGAATTCTTGGTGTAGGTGATGACCGCCGCCAGCTCGGTGTCGGAGAGTTGCTTCCAGGCCGGCATGGCGCCGTTGGCCGCACCGTTGAGCAGCACCGCGATCTGCTTGTTCTTGTCGGCATCGAGCACGATCGGCGAGGCCACCAGGGCCTTGAACGGGCCGGCGCCCAGGCCGCTGGCCTGGTGGCAGGCGGCGCAGTTGGCGCTGTAGACCTTCTCGCCGCGGGCCACCAGCTCGTCGAGCTTCCACTGCTTGGCCGGGTCGTCGGCCAGCGCGGCCAGCGCCTTCTTCTTGCCATCGGCCCACGCGGCGTAGTCGGCCTGGCTCAGCACCTTGACGTGGATCGGCATGTAGGCGTGTTCCTTGCCGCACAGCTCGGCGCACTGGCCGTAGAAGTCGCCGGTCTTTTCGGCGCGAAACCAGGTGTCGCGAACGAAGCCGGGAATGGCATCTTGCTTCACACCCAGCGAAGGCACCATGAAGGCGTGGATGACGTCGGCCGCGGTGGTGATGATGCGCACCTTGCGATCGACCGGCACGACCATCGGGTGATCGACCTTTAGCAGGTAGTCGTCACCGGCCGGCGTACCGGCATCAGACAGGGCACGTTGGTGCGGATCCAGCGTGGAGATCATGCCGATGCCCGCGCCCTCGCCGTTCAGGTAGTCGTAACCCCACTTCCACTGGTAGCCGGTGGCCTTGATGGTGAGGTCGGCGCTGGTGGTGTCTTTCATCGCCACCACCGACTTGGTGGCCAGTGCACCCATGCCGATGACGATGATGAACGGGATCACCGTCCAGGCGATTTCAACGGCCACGCTTTCATGGAAGTTGGCCGCCTTGTGGCCCAGCGACTTGCGGTGCTTGAGGATGGAATAGAACATCACCCCGAACACCAGCACGAAGATGACCACACAGATCACCATCATCACTTCGTGCAGCCACAGCATGTCGGCCGCAATGCGGCTGGCCGGCGGGTGCAGGTTGAACTGGTTCACCGCCGGGCCGCCGGGCAGGTCTTTCACCGCCCAGGCCGGTGTTGCCGCAAGCAGGGCCAGGGCCCAGAAGGCCTGGCCGGCAGCTTGGCGCAGCGTGCTTGTTGAATTCGTCATCATCGTGGCGTTCCCAATTCCAGATCGTCGTGAGGTTGGCGCGCGCGCACCAGGCGCAGCGCGGTGCGCAGTTCCCGGGCCAGGGCCGTGCGCAATTCGGGGCGCAGGTAACGGCCGACGCGGATGCGCCGGCCCTCACCGCTGAGTTCGATCAACGACGCATCGCTGTGTGCGGGCTCGACGCTGACCCATTCAGCGCGGAACGACATGCGCTGCACACGGTTGCCGCACTGGTGTTCGACTTGCAGGCCGCGCGCGGCCAAAGTGATGGTTTCGCGGTCGCCGGCATGGCGCGCATAAAACAGCAAGGCCAGGCCCAGCAGCAGCGCCTCCAGGCCGGCAAAGGGCAGTACGCCCTTGGCACCATGCCACCAGAACACACTGCCGATGGCCAGCGAGACGGCACACAGCATGGCGTACACGTTGAGCAAGGCCTTGGGCGACATGGAGCAATTGCGCCGCAGCACCCACTGCATGGCCTGAGCGACCGAATCACCGTGCTTCAGATCCACGGTCTGCCCCAGGCGCCAACCGGCATCAGCGTGGTTGCGCGCGCTGTTTGGCGCGGGCCAGCGGCTGGGGGCAAAGGCGGCAGACATGGCTGGAGGATTAGACGTGGTCAGTCTCAGGTTCTGGGCAAGCGGCCAGGCGGGTGATCCGACCGGTAGACAACGCCGAGGCGGGCAGCGCTGTGGGCACAGGGCCGGGCTCCGGACAGCCGGCGATTCTAGCGCGGCCTGCGTTCACTTCTGCCGCCCGGGCAAGCCCGTGCGCAGCATCGCGCGCAGGTCTTCCACCGGCACGCTCGTGGTAGGCGCCATGGCCAGGCGCGGCGCGGCCTTGAAGGCATGGCCGTAGACGAGTTCGAACTCCAGGGCGATGCGGCCATCGCTGCCCGCATTGCCCACCAAGGCGGTGCACAGCCTGGCCTGCCAGGCCGGCGTGCGCAGCCCGGCGTGACGTGCCGGGTGCGCATTGCCGCCCAAACTGCGCAACTCCTGCAGCAACGCCTGCGGCGTGGGCCAGGTCAGCGTGAGGGTTTCCTGATCCATCACCGGGTCGGCAAAACCGGCTTGCACCAGCATGTCGCCCAGGTCGTGCATGTCCACGAAAGGCGCATGCGGCGGGCCGAAACCCTGCTCGTCATACAGCCGGCGCAAACTCGTCAAGGTGCCGGGGCCAAGCGTGGAAAACATCAGGAAGCCGCCCACCGCCAAGGCCTGCTGCCACTGTGCCAACGTGGCCTGCGGGTCCAGCGTCGCATGCAACTGCATGTTTGACCAGAGCAATTGCGCCGCGCCAGTCAAGGCTGATGGTGATGCCGTCGCGGCCCCGGCCGGCCCGCGCGGCCAGGCCCACCAGCGGCGCGTGGGCGCGGGCTCGCCCAGGCTGGTGACACTGGCCCGTGGGTAGGCCTGGCGCAACAGTTGTGCGCTCGCGCCGGGCGGCCCACTCAAGTCAAGCACGCTGGCGGGTTGGAGTTTGATCACACCCAGCCGCTGCGCCATGCGCCGTGCCACTTCAGCGTGCAGCCAGGGTGGTTGCGCCTGCCCTTGCAGGCGCCGCTGCGTGCGTACGGCGGCGGCCGGGTCGATCAAGCGCTGCGAGGGCGCGGCCTGCGAATTGAGCGCCATGGCGGGCAGTATATTGAGCCCATGCCCTGGGCCAGCCAATGCGAGATTTGCCGTGCCGTGGGCGAGCAGGCCCTGTGCCGGCAATGCGTCGCGCACTTTGCGCCGCCCGTGCCGCGCTGCCGCGGCTGCGCCTTGCGTCTGCCACCGGTTCAGCCATC
>JAYUQE010000235.1:0-1657 GCA_043756905.1 Burkholderiales bacterium
GCCGCGGCGCGTGCAGGCCTGCGAGCTGTGGCCGCTGGAGTTGATCGACAACAGCGTTGACGAGGGCCGCGTTGAAGTGGCCGTGCTGTCGATGGGCAACCCGCATGCGGTGATGCAGGTGACCGACGTCGACGCTGCCGACGTGGTTGCCCTGGGCGCCGAGGTGGAGGTGCTCGATGCCTTCCCACAGCAAGTCAATGTCGGCTTCATGCAGGTGTTAAACCGCGAAGCCATCAAGCTGCGCGTGTTCGAGCGCGGCGCCGGCGAAACCCTGGCCTGCGGCACCGGGGCCTGCGCCGCGGTGGTGGCCGGCATCCAGCAAGGCTTGCTGGCCGCGCGGGTGGACGTGCACATGCGCGGCGGCAACGTCACCATCGCCTGGGCCGGGCCCGGCGAGCCGGTGTTGATGACCGGCCCGGCACAAACTGTTTTTGAAGGGGAGATCGAGCTTTGAGCATTGCAGGCATCACCGAACAAGACATCGCCAACTACCTGGCCAACACGCCCGGTTTCTTCGACCGCCATGCCGAGCTGCTGGCCAGCGTGCAGCTCACCAGCCCGCACGGCCAGCGCGCCGTCTCGCTGCAAGAGCGGCAGATGGAAATGCTGCGCGAGCGCATCAAGGGCCTGGAGCGCAAGATCATCGAAATGCTGCGCGCCGGGCAAGACAACATGGTCATCGCCGACCGGCTGCATGCCTGGTCGCGCGGCATGCTGCTCACGGTGCAGGCCAACGATCTGCCGCGCTGCCTGTTGGCCGACCTGCAAGGCCGCTTCATGGTGCCGCAGGCCGCGCTGCGGGTGTGGGGCGTGTTGCCGCAGTACAGCGATGAAAGCTTTGCGGCCGCCGTGAGTGACGATGTCAAGACCTTCGCCAGCAGCCTGGCCCAGCCCTACTGCGGCGTGAACGCCGACTTCGAGGCGACGCGCTGGCTGGCTGATGCCGCCAACGTGCTGTCGCTGGCCATGATCCCGCTGCGCGCGCCCGACGAAGCGCGCGCCTTCGGCATGCTGGTGCTGGGCTCGCCCGACCCGGCGCGTTATTCGGCCGAAATGGGCACCGAGTTCCTGGAACGCATCGGCGATCTGGCCAGCGCGGCGCTGTGCCGCTTGTTGCCGCAAGGCTGAAGCCAAGGCGATGACGCAGGCCGCGCTCAGTGGCGAACTGGAGCGCTACCTTGAGCATTTGAAAGTTGAACGCCGGCTTGCCGCACGCAGCTTGGTGTTAATGCGTTCGGCTTTGGCGCGCCTGGCCGGTGAAGCTGAAAAGGCTGGCGTGGCACTGGCTGCCGTGCAGCCGCACCACGTGCGCCGCTGGGCCGGGCAACTGCGGGTGCAGGGGCTGGCACCGAGCAGCATGGCCCTGATCCTTTCTGGCTGGCGCGGCCTGTACCGGTGGTGGGGCGCGCAAGGCCTGGTCGCGCTCAACCCGGTGGCCGGCGTGCGTGCACCCAAGGCCGCCAAACCCTTACCCAAAGCCCTGGCGGTGGACCAGGCAGTGGCCCTGGCCAGCGCCGTGCCGCAAGGCGCTTCACCCGTGCAACGCGCGCGCGACCATGCCATTGCCGAATTGCTTTACGGCAGCGGCTTGCGCGTGGGCGAACTGGTGGCGTTGGATGCGCAGGCCCACCCCGGCGCTGCCGGTTGGGTGGATTTG
>JAYUQE010000236.1:0-4179 GCA_043756905.1 Burkholderiales bacterium
TGCGTGAATCGATTCCGCTGGCGCAAAGCCTGGACGGCCAGAACATCAAGCACGACATCGCGTTGCCGGTGTCTGCCGTGCCGGCCTTCGTGGCCGAGACCGATGCGCTGTTGCGCCAGGCCATTGCCGGCGTGCGGTTGGTCAACTTCGGCCACCTGGGCGACGGCAACCTGCACTACAACGTGCAGGCGCCTGAAGGTGGCGATGGCGCCGCCTTCCTGGCCGCGCACGAAGATGCCACGCATGAACTGGTGTTCGATGCCGTGCGCCGGCATGGCGGCTCGTTCTCGGCCGAGCACGGCATTGGCGCCATGAAGGTGGGCCACCTGGAACGGCGCAAGGACCCGGTGGCGCTGGCCTTGATGCGCAGCATCAAGTCGGCGCTGGACCCGAACAACCTGCTCAACCCGGGCCGCGTGCTGCGGGCCTGAACGTGCCTGCTGCACAGGCCTGCTGCACGGGCCTACTGCACCGGCCCGTCCAGCCCCTTGGGCAGCGGCAGCGACATCACGCTGATGCCTTCGTCCTGCAAGGCCTGGCGCTGTTCGCGGGTGGCCTGGCCGCGAATGCCGTGGGCATCGACCTCGCCGTAGTGAATGCGCCGCGCTTCCTCGGCGAACCGCTCGCCCACATCGACGGTGTTTTCAAGCACATGGCGCACAGCCTGCAGCCACTGCGCTTGCAGCTCGCCGCCTTCAGGCTTGAGGGGCGCCGGCGGCGTGGGAACGGCTTCACGCGCGCCTGAGAGATTGAGCCGCGGCGCGCTGGGCAAGCGGCTGATGATCTTGTCGGCGCACAGCGGGCATTCGATCATGCCGCTGCCGTTTTGCTGCATGTACTCGTCTTCAGACGCGAACCAGCCTTCAAAGCCGTGGCCGTTGTGGCAGCGCAGGTTGAGCACCTTCATCATTCAGCCATTGTCCACTCTGCGCCAGGCCAGCGGCCAGGCGCCGGCACGCCAGCGCTGCAGCCACAGCAAGCCGATCAACGTCTTGGCATCGGTGACTTCGCCGCGGCCGGCGGCGGCGTCCAACTCAAGCTCGGTCATTGCGACCAACTCGATGAACTCGCCTTCGTCAAGCATCTGTGGCCCGGCGGTCAGGCCGCGCGCAAACCAGATCTCGATGTGCTCGGTGCTGTAGGCGCAGGCGTTGTGCAGCGTGCCGGCGTGAGCCCACTCACCGCCGCTGGCGCCGGTTTCTTCCAGCAGCTCACGCCGGCCGCAGACAAGCGTGTCTTCACCGGGGTCGATCTTGCCGGCGGGAAATTCGAGCAACACGCGGCCGATGGGGTAGCGGAACTGGCGTGTCAGCAGCAGCCGCCCATCATCTTGCAGCGGCACCACCACCACCGCGCCGGGGTGCACCACGAACTCGCGCGTGGCCGTCTTGCCGTCGGGCAGGCGCACATCGTCGCGCCGCACGGTGAGAAAGTTGCCGGCGGTGAGCACAACGCCGCCCAGGCCGTGCTCGATGAGGTGCTCGTCAGTCACGGCGGTCAGCTTGCGAGCGTCTTGACGATGGCGTCGCGGCACATGTCCATCAGCGCACCGGGCAGCACGCCCAGGCCCAGCACGGCCATGCCGTTCACGGCCAGCAAGGCGCTCACGCCGTAGCTTCGCGTGATGGGTGCTTCACTGGTGGGCGCGTCGAAATACATCACCTTCACCACCCGCAGGTAGTAGTAGGCCGCCACCAGGGAGAGCATCACCGCGGCCACGGCCAGCCAGATGTAGCCTACATGGTTGGTGGCGATCATGGCCTGCAGGATGGCCAGCTTGGCATAGAAGCCCACCAGCGGCGGCACGCCGGCCAGCGAGAACATGAACAGCGTCATCACACCAGCCAGCCAGGGCGCGCGGCGGGCCAGGCCGGCCAGGTCACTGACCTCTTCGGCCTCGAACCCGCGGCGCGACAGGAACAGGATCAAGCCAAACGTGCCCAAGGTGGTGAGCACGTAGGTGACCAGGTAGAACATGGCCGAGCTGTAGGCGTTGCCGGCGCCACCGGACTTGCCATCGATGACGCCCACGCCCAGGCCCAGCAGCATGAAGCCCATTTGCGAGATGGTGGAATAGGCCAGCATTCGCTTCAGGTTGCTTTGTGCAATGGCTGCCAGGTTGCCCACCGCCAGCGAGCACATGGCCAGCACCAGCAGCATTTGCTGCCAGTCGAAGGCCAACTCGAGCATGCCTTCCACCAGCAACCGGATGGTGATGGCAAAGGCCGCCAGCTTGGGCGCGCCGCCGATGAGCAAGGTGACGGCAGTGGGCGCGCCCTGGTAGACATCGGGCACCCACATGTGGAACGGCACGGCACCGAGCTTGAAGGCCAGGCCGGCGACCACGAAAACCGCGCCGAAGGTGAGTACGTCGCGGTTGATGTTGCCTTTGGCGATGGCCTTGAACACGTCAGGAATTTCCAGCGTGCCAGTGGCGCCGTACATCATCGACAAGCCATAGAGCAAGAAGCCGCTGGCCAGCGCGCCGAGCACGAAGTACTTCATCGCCGCTTCGGTGGCCACGCCGTGGTCGCGGCGCAGCGCGGTGAGGGCATACAGCGACAAGCTCATCAATTCGAGCCCGAGGTAGACGATGAGGAAGTTGTTGGCCGAGCACATCACCAGGATGCCCAGCGTGGCGAACAGCGTGAGAGTGAAGAACTCGCCCTTGAGCATGTCGCGGCTGGCCAGGTAGGGCTGGGCATAGGCCACGCTCACCAGCGTGGCCAGCACGGCAAACGCGGCCAGCAAGTGGCCCATCGGGTCGGCCACCACCAGGTCGTTCATGCCGTAGACCGTGGCGCCGGACTGGAAGGCGCTGAAGTGCATCCAGCCCACCACCGCCAGCGTGGCTTGCGTCAACCAGAAGGTGGGGCGGCGCTGCGGGTCGTGCACGAACAAATCAACCAGCGTGACCACGCAAGCCATGACCAGGAGCACCAGCTCCGGGTGGATCATCGAGACGTCCAAGGGGTTCATTTGTTCACAGGCTCTTAGACCCTAGTTGATCTTGGACACGGCCACGTGGCGCAGCAGCTCGGTCACCGAAACCTGCATCACATCGGTGAACGGCTTGGGGTACAAGCCCATGTAGAGCGTGGCAACAGCCAGGATGGCGAGCATGAGGAATTCGCGGGCGTTGATGTCCTCCAGCTCGGCCACATGCTTGTTCGCAACGGCGCCGAAGTAGACCCGCTTGACCATCCACAGCGTGTACGCCGCGCCGAAGATCAGCGCCGTGGCGGCCAGGAAGGCGAGCCAGAAGTTGGCTTGCACGGCACCCAGGATCACCATCCATTCGCCCACGAAGCCCGCCGTGCCCGGCAGCCCGCAATTCGCCATGGCGAAGAACACGGCAAAACTGGTGAACACCGGCATGGTGTTGACGACGCCGCCATAGGCCGAGATTTCGCGCGAATGCATCCGGTCGTATAACACCCCGATGCACAGGAACATGGCGCCGGAGATGAAGCCATGCGAGATCATTTGCACGATGCCGCCGGCCACGCCCAGTTCATTGAAGATGAAGAAGCCCAGCGTGACGAAGCCCATGTGCGCCACCGATGAATAGGCCACCAGCTTCTTCATGTCGCGCTGCACCAGCGCCACCAGGCCGATGTAGACCACCGCCACCAAGCTCAGGGCGATGATGAAGCCGGCCCATTCGCGGCTGGCGTCGGGCGCGATTGGCAGCGAAAAGCGCAGGAATCCGTAAGCACCAAGCTTGAGCATGATGGCCGCCAGCACCACCGAGCCGCCGGTGGGCGCCTCAACGTGTGCATCGGGCAGCCAGGTGTGCACCGGCCACATCGGCACCTTCACCGAAAACGCCGCCAGGAAGGCAAAGAACAGCAGCACCTGCGCATTCAACGGCAGCGGCAGCTTGTGCCAGGTGGCGATGTCGAAGCTGCCGCCGGATTTGAAATACAGGTAGGTCAGCGCCACCAGCATCAGCAGCGAACCCAGCAGGGTGTACAAGAAGAACTTGAACGCTGCATAGACGCGATTCGGCCCGCCCCAGACGCCGATGATGATGTACATCGGGATCAGCGTGGCTTCGAAGAAGACATAGAACAGCAGGCCGTCGGCCGCGGCGAACACGCCGACCATCAGGCCCGACAGGATGAGGAACGCGCCCATGTACTGGTTGACACGGTCGGTGATGACTTCCCAGCCGGC
>JAYUQE010000237.1:0-4167 GCA_043756905.1 Burkholderiales bacterium
GCCGGCGCGGGCCGGGCGTCACGGTCGGGCGCGGCGCGCAGCGCGGCTTGCAGATGTGGATCGGGCGGGTCTGGCAGCTCGCGCGGCTCGTGTTCGATCATCGCGCCACCCCAGCCGGCAAGTAGGCACCCATGCAGGTGCGCAGCTTGCTCATGGCATAGCGCAGCCGGCTCTTGGCGGCCTCGAAGTTCAGCGCCAGCGCCGCGGCCAACTCGTCCAGGCCGAGGCCTTCTTCATGATGCAGCAGGAACACCGCCTTCTGGCCCGGCGGCAAACGTTCCAGACAAGCCAACAGCCGCTCGCCGGCCCGGCGCCAGAACAAGGCGTCATCGTGCGGCGCCTGGCCGGCGGCGGGCCAGTCGAGCCAGGGCTCACCGCGCGGCTGGAACGGCTCGTCACTGTCGTCATCCGGCAAGGCCACTTCGCGGCCGCTGCGTCTTAACAAGTCGATGCAGCGGTGGTGGGCCAACGTGAACAGCCAGGTGCGAAAGGCGGCTTGCGGCGAGCCCTGAAGTGCGGCCTGCGCGGGGCCAGGCAGGTACTGCGCGCGCTGCGCCACCACGCGCAGCCAGGTGTCTTGAAAGGCTTCATCGGCCTGCGCCGCCAACGCCGGGCCGAGCAGGCGGCGCACAAAGCGGTACAGCGCGGCCTCGTGCCGCGCGTACAGGCGCTCGAAGGCGTGGGCGTCGCCGTGGGCGAAGGCGAGCATCAGGGTGTCGTCTTCGTCGCGTGAGGGTGGGGCGTCCATGGGCGCTTACACGTGCGAGGCCGGGGAATGGGTTCAATCGGGGTCAATCGGGGTCAATCCACGTTGCCGTGCAGCACACGCAAGATTTCGCGCCCATAGGCTTCGAGCTTCTTCGCCCCCACGCCGCTGATGCCGGCCAGGTCAACCTGCGTGGCCGGGCACTGGCGCGCCATCTCGGCCAGGGTGGCGTCGTGGAACACCACGTAAGCGGGCAGGTTGTGTTCGCGCGCCACTTCGCCGCGCCAGGCTTTCAGGGCGGCAAAGCGTTGCAGGCTTTCATCGTCCAGCGGCAGCGGCGGTGGTTTGGGCTCACCGCGGCTGCTGCGCCGCGCCACCTTGGCCTTGCGTGGCGAATCAACGGCCACGCGCAGCCAGACCTGCTCTTCACCGCGCAGCACGCCGCGCGCGCTGTCACTCAGCTCAAGCGTGTTGTATTCACCCTGGGTGCTGATGTGGCCCAGCGCGATCAACTGGCGCAGCACTCCGCGCCATTGCGACTCGCCCACATCGGCGCCGATGCCGTAAGTGGACAGGCGCGCGTGGCCGTGCTGGGCAACCTTGTCGGTGGCCTTGCCCCTTAACACGTCTACAAGATGGCCGGCGCCGAAGCTCATGCCGTGCTGGCGGAAGCGGTAGATGCAGCTCAGCGCCTTGCGCGCGGCGTCGGTGGCGTCCCACGTTGCGGGCGCATTCAGGCAGTTGTCGCAGTTGCCACAAGGCGCACTGGTTTCACCAAAATATTCGAGCAACCGCACGCGCCGGCAGCCATGGGCTTCGGCCAGGGCCAGCAAGGCTTCGAGCTTGCCGCGCTGCAGGCGTTTGAAGTCTTCGCCCGCATCGCCGTCGTCGATCATGCGGCGCTGGTTCACCACGTCTGACAGGCCATACGCCATCCAGGCATCGGCGCTCAAACCATCGCGCCCGGCGCGGCCGGTTTCCTGGTAGTAGCCCTCGATGTTCTTGGGCAAATCGAGGTGCGCCACGAAGCGCACGTCGGGCTTGTCGATGCCCATGCCGAAAGCGATGGTGGCCACCATCACCACCGCGTCTTCGCGCAAGAAACGGTCTTGATGCCGCCGCCTCATCTCGGGCGTTAGCCCGGCGTGATACGGCAAGGCGTCAAGGCCCTGCGCTTGAAGGAACGTCGCCGTGTCTTCCACCTTCTTGCGGCTTTGGCAGTAGACGATGCCGGCGTCGCCCTCGTGCTCGTCGCGCAGGAAGCGCAGCAATTGCTCGCGCCCGCCGTCCTTCTCAACGATGGTGTAGCGGATGTTGGGCCGGTCGAAACTGCTGACGAAGCGCTGCGCGTTGCCCAGCGCCAGGCGTTCGATGATGTCGGCGCGGGTGTGGTCGTCGGCCGTGGCCGTGAGCGCGATGCGCGGCACGGCGGGAAAGCGCTCGTGCAGGACCGACAGGCCCAGGTATTCCTCACGAAAGTCGTGCCCCCACTGGCTGACGCAATGCGCTTCGTCGATGGCGATCAGGCTGAGCAAACCGCGCTCGTGCAGGCTTTCCAGCATGCCCAGAAAGCGCGGCGTGAGGATGCGTTCGGGCGCGGCGTACAGCAGCACCAGCGTGCCGGCCATCATCTCGCGTTCGACTTGCCGCGCTTGGTTGTCGTCGAGCGTGGAGTTCAAGAACGCGGCGTGCACGCCGGCTTCTTCGAGCGCGCCGACCTGGTCGTGCATCAACGCAATGAGCGGGCTGACCACGATCGCCACGCCGCGCCCGGCGCGGTGCCGGGCAATCGCCGGCACCTGGTAGCACAGGCTTTTTCCCCCGCCCGTGGGCATGAGCACCAGGGCGTCGCCACCGCCCACCACGTGGTGGATCACCGCGGCCTGGTGGCCACGGAAAACCGGGTAGCCAAACACCTGTTGCAGGATGGCGCCGGGGTCGGTGGGCGCGGTGTCGGTGGCTAGTTGGGTGAGCATCGCTGCGGATTGTCGCCGTGGCCTCGCGCCACTAAGCTGCACACCATGGACGAACAAGCCACGGCCAAAGCCATTGAGCTGGCGGCCAAACTGATCCGCAACTTCAACGCGCCGCTGCGCGAGCACCTTCAGCGCGAGCCGCTGTACGACTCGCGCTACAGCGGCCTGAGCGACGGCACCGCCGCGCGCAAGCTCGGCATTGGCGTGGACACCGTGGCGCCGGGCAAGCGCGCCTGCCCGTATCACTTCCACCTGGCGCAGGAAGAAATGTTCATCGTGATCGAGGGTATGGGCCATCTGCGCGTGGCCGGCGAGATGCTGCCGCTGGTGGCGGGCGACGTGATCTTCATTCCGGCTGGGCCCGAGTACCCGCACCAGATCGTCAACACGTCTGACGCACCCTTGCGCTACCTGTCGCTGAGCACGCAAGAGCGGCCCGAAGTCTGCGAATACCCTGATTCGGGCAAGGTGGCGGCGTTGCCGGGCGGTGGGCGCAAGGCGCTGATTGCGCGCCAGGCCACGAATCTGGACTACTGGGACGGGGAGCCTTGACCAGCGGCGGCTAACGCGGCCGGGCGCCGGCCGTTGTCGCCCGCGTGGGGGGCCACTTCAGGGTGATGGTCAGTGCAGGCCCGCTCGCTATCATTCCTGCCAACATCTTTCAGGAGTATCAACATGGCGTCGGTCAACAAGGTCATCCTCATCGGCAACCTCGGCAAAGACCCCGAGGTGCGCTACACGCCCAACGGCTCGGCCATCGCCACCGTCACCCTGGCCACCAGCCGGCAATGGAAGAACAAGGAAAGCGGCGAGCGCCAGGAAGAAACCGAATGGCACCGCGTGGTCTTCTTCGACCGCCTGGCCGAGATCGCGGGCGAGTATTTGAAGAAGGGCAAGTCGATCTATGTCGAAGGCCGCTTGAAGACGCGCAAGTGGCAGGACAAGGAAGGCCAGGACCGCTACACCACCGAGATCGTGGCCAATGAAATGACCATGCTCGGCAGCAAGGATGGTGGCGGCAGCGCTGTTGACGACGCCGGCTCCGGCCAGGCCCCGGCCCGGCGCGAGGCCAGTGCCCCGGCGCCGCGCCCTGCGCCCAGCAAGCCGGCGGCCAAGACGGGCACCGGGTTTGAAGACATGGACGACGACATTCCGTTCTGACTCACCTCTAACACCTTGCTGCACAGGCTGCATGGCGTGGCCTGTTTTGAATGGCTTGTTTTGAGCGGCCTTTTTGCTTTCGCGGTCGGCGCGTGGGCCACGCGCCCACTGCACGGCGCCGAGCCGGCAGCGGCGGCGCGCCGCGCCAGTCCGTAAGATGTGCCCCTTCATCGAAGGAGCCCGCCTTGACCACCCAACCCGCATTCATGAACCGCCGCACCCTGGCCACCGTGGCGTTGGCCATGCTGGCCGTAGCCGGCATCAGCCCAGCGGCCCAGGCCCAGGTGCGCAAAGACGCCGTGGTGCTGGCCATGACGCTCGAAC
>JAYUQE010000238.1:0-4161 GCA_043756905.1 Burkholderiales bacterium
CCGGTGCCGTGGTCTTCGCCGCTTTCCTGGTCGAGGAAATGGTCTGCCGCGCGTGCCGCCGCATGGAACTGGTGCGCCAGCGTGCGCAGCTTTTGCAGCGGGTGTATCAGGCCGGTTTCGGGCGGGCGGTCTTTCAGGCCCTTGGCCAACACGTCGAGTTCACCGGCCACTTCCTCGGCCACGGTAAGGCAGATCGAGACCAGCCATGACGCCGTATCGTGGTCTTGCGCACTTTCTTGCGCCACGAAGTGGTCGGCCGCACGGGTGGCCGCGCGTACCTGGTGCGCCATGCCGCCGAGGCGGCGCAACTGCTGATAGTGCTCGTCGCCGCCCTTGTTGCCGGCCATGCCGGCAGTCGCCTTGGCCAGTTCGGGCGACTCGCTGCCCAGGATGGTGGTTCGCTTGTCGTTCATGGATCACCTCACAACCACGGGGATGGCCTGTTTTCGGTTTGCCAGGCCGGCAATTGCAGCCGGGCGGCGCCACGCTGCCAAATGTTCACGCGAAGTGCGTGGCGGAGAGGGCGGGATTCGAACCCGCGGGGGGTGATTAGCCCCCACACGCTTTCCAGGCGTGCGACTTAAACCGCTCATCCACCTCTCCCGCGGCGGCTTCGCAAGCAGAAGCAGCGTGCGAAGCCAGAAATTCTAGCCCGCGCTTCCACCCGAACTTCAGCCCGCGATCACGGCCTTGTTGCGCAGCCATTCCAGCAGCACGTAGTCGAGCGCACGCTCGTGGGTGCATTCCAGCACCACCGGCGGCGCGCAGCCGGCTTCATAGGCCTCGCGCCAGCGCAGCGGGCACACGCACCAGCGGTCGCCTGCGGCCAGGCCGGGGAAGCCCGCCTCGGGGCGGGCGCGGATCAGGTTATTGCCACGCTCGACCTGGAAGTTCAGGAACGTGAGCGTCATGCGCGCGCAGATGACGTGGCTGCCGGCGTCGTGCTCGTCGGTGTGGCAACAGCCGTCACGGTGCCACCCGGTTAGCGGTTCAAAAGAGCAGGCCTGCAAAGGCCCGCCCAAGACATTGCGCGCGGTCTTCATCCCGGCTTCATGGTGAATTCATGACGTCATGGGGCCTCTTCTTCATCAAGGCCATGGCCGTGCCGATCAGCGCCGACACCTCGCTCATGTTGCCCGGCACGATCATCGTGTTGTTCTTCTGCGCCAACTGCGCATAGGCCTCCACTGCCTTCTCGGCCACCTTCAACTGCACCGCCTGTTCACCACCGGGTTCACGAATGGCCGCGGCGATCTGGCGGATGGCGCCGGCCGTGGCGTCGGCCACGGCGGTGATGGCCGCGGCCTCACCCTGGGCGTTATTGATCTCGGCCTGGCGCTGGCCTTCCGAGCGCGCGATGTAGGCCTCGCGCTCGCCGGTGGCGATGTTGATCTGCTCCTGCTTGCGGCCTTCGCTGGCGGCAATGAGCGCGCGCTTTTCGCGCTCGGCCGTGATCTGCGCTTGCATCGAGCGCAAGATCTCCGCCGGCGGCGTCAGATCCTTGATCTCGTAGCGCAGCACCTTCACGCCCCAGTTCGACGCCGCTTCATCGAGCGCGGTGACCACCGCGCCGTTGATCTGGTCGCGTTCTTCGAAGGTGCGGTCGAGTTCCATCTTGCCGATCACCGAGCGCAATAACGTTTGCGCCAACTGGGTGATGGCGAAGACATAGTTGCTGCTGCCATAGCTGGCGCGCATTGGGTCGGTGACCTGGTAGTAGATGATCCCGTCCACTTGCAGCTGGGTGTTGTCGCGCGTGATGCAGACCTGGCTGGGCACGTCGAGCGGCACTTCCTTGAGCGAATGCTTGTAGGCCACGCGTTCGACGAAGGGCACCACGAAGCTCAGGCCCGGGGTGAGTGTGCGGTCGTACTTGCCCAGCCGCTCCACCACCCAGGCGTGCTGCTGCGGCACGATCTTGATGGCCTGGAACACGAACACCACCGCAATGGCAAGCAGGACGAGTGAGATTTCCATGTCGACTCCAGTTATCAGTTAGCTTGGCTTGCGTTCGAGCACCAGGCGGTTGCTGTGCACGGCCACGATGATGTGCTCGCCGGTGTACGGCCGGCCTTCGCCGCGAAAGCTGGCTTGCCAGTTTGAGCCGCGGTATTGCACCTCGGTCTCGCCATTGGCGGCCCAGGCGGCCACGTGCACACGTTCGCCCACGTCGAGGTTCACATCCCGGTTGCTTTCCACCGCAGCGGCGCGGGGCTCGCGCGAACGCTTGACATGCCACAACATGGTCGCGGCAATGCCCACCAACGCGGCCGTGGCCATCTGGAAGGTTGGGGTTTGGCCCAGATGCGCCGCCAGTGCGCCGGCCGCGCAGCCCAGCGCGAGCATCAACAGGTAGAACGTGCCGCTGGCCAACTCGGCTGCCACCAGCACGCCGGCCAGCAGCCACCACGTCATCGGTGTTTCAAGGCTCATTGCGCGTCTCCTCGTGGCGTGCCTGGCAGGCACGGGCTCGGCGCAGTGTAGCCAGGGCGACTCTGAGCCCTACACTGCGCCCCTTTTTGCACCGCCCCCCTCGGCCCAGGAGCCTGACGCCCATGCTGCGCTTTCACTTTCCCATCGTCATCATCGACGAGGACTACCGTTCGGAGAACACCTCGGGCCTGGGCATTCGCGCGCTGGCGCAGGCGATCGAGAAGGAGGGCTTTGAAGTGCTGGGTGTCACGAGCTATGGCGACTTGAGCCAGTTCGCGCAACAGCAAAGCCGCGCCTCGGCGTTCATTCTCAGCATCGACGATGAAGAGTTCACCCCCGGCCCCGAGCTGGACCCGGCGGTGTTGAATCTGCGCAAATTCATTCAGGAAATCCGCTTCAAGAACGCCGACATCCCAATCTACATCTACGGCGAGACGCGCACGTCGCAGCACATCCCGAACGACATCCTGCGCGAGCTGCACGGTTTCATCCACATGTTCGAAGACACGCCGGAGTTCGTGGCCCGCCACATCATCCGCGAAGCAAAAAGTTACCTCGATGGTTTGGCGCCACCTTTCTTCAAGGCCCTGGTGGACTATGCGCAAGACGGTTCCTATTCCTGGCACTGCCCGGGCCATTCGGGCGGCGTGGCCTTCCTGAAGAGCCCCGTGGGCCAGATGTTCCACCAGTTCTTTGGCGAAAACATGCTGCGTGCCGACGTGTGCAACGCGGTGGATGAACTCGGCCAGTTGCTCGACCACACCGGCCCGGTGGCGGCCAGTGAAAAGAACGCCGCGCGCATCTTCAACGCCGACCATTGCTTCTTCGTCACCAACGGCACCAGCACCAGCAACAAGATGGTGTGGCATCACACGGTGGCGCCGGGCGACGTGGTGGTGGTCGACCGCAACTGCCACAAGAGCATCCTGCACAGCATCATCATGACCGGCGCCATCCCCGTGTTCATGACGCCCACGCGCAACCACTACGGCATCATCGGCCCGATTCCGCAAAGCGAGTTCACGCGCGAGGCCATCCAGCGCAAGATCGCCAAGAACCCGCTGCTCAAGGGCGTGGATGCGAAGAAGGTGCGCCCACGCATCATGACGTTAACCCAGAGCACCTACGACGGCGTGCTCTACAACACCGAAACCATCAAGGACATGCTCGATGGCTACGTCGACACGCTGCACTTTGACGAAGCCTGGTTGCCGCACGCCGCGTTCCACAAGTTCTATGGCAGTTTCCACTCAATGGGCCGCAACCGGCCACGCCCGAAAGAGGCCATGGTCTTTGCCACGCAAAGCACGCACAAGCTGCTGGCCGGCCTGAGCCAGGCCTCGCAGGTGCTCGTGCAGGATTCACAGACCCGGCACCTGGACAAGCACTTGTTCAACGAGGCTTACCTGATGCACTCGAGCACCAGTCCGCAGTACGCCATCATCGCCAGTTGCGACGTGGCCGCGGCGATGATGGAGCCGCCCGGCGGCACCGCGCTGGTGGAAGAAAGCCTGAAGGAAGCGTTGGACTTTCGCCGCGCCATGCGCAAGGTGGACAAGGAATTCGGCAAGGACTGGTGGTTCCAGGTCTGGGGGCCCGACAAGCTGGTCAGTGAGGGCGTGGGCTCGCCCGCCGACTGGACGCTCAAGGCCAATGCCAAGTGGCACGGCTTTGGCGCCATGGCGCCCGGCTTCAACCTGCTCGACCCGATCAAGTGCACGCTGATCA
>JAYUQE010000239.1:0-11932 GCA_043756905.1 Burkholderiales bacterium
AACGACATGCAGCGTAACCGCTGGGTGCAGCGGGCACTGGCCTTTGCCAGCGCGCACCGCGGTGCGGCGCAGCGCATGGCCGGCGCGATCCTGGCGCTGTTGGGTGAATCAGCCGCGCAATAGATCAAGCGGCCGCAGCGCCTGCGTGCCCGGCAGCACATCGCGCACCAGGGCGGCATGGGGCACGCCCAGGTGCTGGTCGAGCACGTTGAGCCACAGCGCGCGCAGGTCGGTGGTGATGCGCAGGTCGCGGCCCTCGAAGCGCGCCGCCTTGGCCAGGCCGGGCCAGTCGGCCAGCACGCGGCCACCACGCACCGCGCCGCCGAGCACAAAGGCCACGCCGCCGCTGCCGTGGTCGCTGCCCTGGGTGCCGTTGCCGGCCACTTCGCGGCCGAACTCGCTGGCCACCAGCACCACCGTGCGCGCCCAGGTGCCGTGGGCTTGCAGGCCGTCGCGCAGCGTGGCCAGCAGCGCATCGAGGTTGCGCAGGTTGTTGGCCAGCGCGCCGTTGGGTGCGGTCTGGTTGGCGTGGCTGTCCCAGCCGGCCATCTCCAGCACCGCCACCTGGCCGCCGCCCGGCTGGGCCAGGAATTCGGCGGCCTTGCGTGCCAACTGCAGCAAGCCGTTGCGGCCGCCTTGCGCCGCGCTCATCTCGTTCATGTTCATGCCGGGCTGTTCGCGCAGGCCGCGTGCGCGCGCCAGCGCGCGGGCCAGGTCGGCATCGCCCGCATACAGGCCTTGCAGGCGGGCCAGCAGGTCGGGTGTGGGCTCGGGCAGGGCTGAAGGTGCCCAGGTGTCGACCTCGCTGGCCCCGCGCAGCACCAGCGGCACGGCAGTGTTCAGCGCCAGGCCGCGCTGGCCGGTGGCGGCCAGGGCGCGGGCCAGCCAGCCGGTGGTTAATTCATGCGGCCGGGTGCCGCCGGACTCGAGCACCTGCTGGGCGTCGAAGTGCGAACGCTCCTTGTACGGGATGCCCGTGGCGTGCACCACCACGAGTTCGCTGCGCTGGTAGCTGGCATGCAGTTCAACCAGATGCGGGTGCAGCGCGAAGGGCCCTTGCAGCGGCAACGGCTCGGCGCCGAACTGGGCCAGGCCGGCGCGCGCCTCGGCATGGTCGGGGTCACCGGGCACGGGCACGGCGGCCAGGCCGTCCATGCCGCCGCGCAGGATCACCAGCACCAGGCGGTTGGGCTGGTCGCGGTTGCCCGCGGCCAGGCTCAGGCCGGGCAGGGTGCCGAGTGCGGCCAGGGCGGTGTGGGTGAAACGGCGGCGTGTGAACGTGGTCATGGCAGCTCCAGTTGGCGTCAGCGGCGCTGGAATTCAGGCGCCAGCAGCAGCAGCGCCAGCGCCTGCGGGCCATCGGCTGCGCGCTCGATGGCGCGCGCCGTGTCAGCACTCAGGCGCGGGCCCAGGCTGGCTTGCGCCAGGGCGCGCGCGTCAACCAGGCGGCCGCTGCGCTCGGCCACGCGGGTGGCCCATTCCACGCGCTTCCACACGGCGTCGGGCCCCAGCCAGTCTTCAGCGCGGTCGCCCCAGCCGGCGGGCGAGGGCGCGGCCTGAACGCGCTGGCCCAGCGCGGCGGCGCCGCCGTCGGGCGTACGCACAAAGGCCTGGCCTGCCAGGTTCAACACACGCGCCGTGCTGACAACGAATTCAACCGGCGTCTTCAGTTTCATGGCATTGGCCTGCCAGGCCTCTGGCGCCAACACCAGTTCGCGGTACAGCGCGGGCAGCGCGCCGCCGCTGCGGGTGTAGACGTGCGCCAGCCGCTGCACCAGCGCCGGCGGCGGCGCATCGGCCACGAAATGACGCGCCAGCTTGGTGGCGATGAACTGCGCCGTGCTGGGATGCAGGGCCAGGTCGTGCAAGACCGCAGCCAGCGCCTGTTCACCGGCCGGGTACGGCTTGCCCAGCACGGCCTTGGGCCCGGGCTCGTGCCACGCCGGGTCGAAGTGCACGGTGGCCGCGTCGCGCGGCAAGTCCAGTGCCAGCGCCGGGCGCACGCTGCAGCGCCAGCCGGTCAGCACTGCCGCCAGGGCCGTCACATCGGCCTGCATATAGCCGCCGTGCACGCCCAGCGTGTGCAACTCCAGCACTTCGCGCGCCAGGTTTTCGTTCAGGCCGGACAGGCGCGGCGCCGTGTCGTCGGCAGCGCGCGCGCGCCGTGCCAGTGTTTGCACGACGCGCGAATTGGGCCCGGCCGAGCCGTCGTTGTCCAGGTAACGCAGCATGCCGGCGTGCGTGACGGCGGCCTTGAGCAACGTTTCAAATGGGCCGGCGATGTGCGGGCGGATGGCTTCGCGTTCAAACGCGCCCACCAGGCCGCGCGCGCTGGCCTTGGCCATCGAGACGGTGAAGTGGTTGGCCCAGAACAGCGCCAGGCGCTCGGCAAAGGGGCGCGGCGTGGTGGCGGCGGTGAGCAACTGCGCGCGCACGTCGGCCTGCACCAGCTCGCGGTAATGGTCAACGAACTGCTGCTCGCCCGAGCGCGTGTCAGGCAGCGCCTGCGGCTCGCGGGCACGGCGCTGGGCCTGGATGAACTGCGCAAAGTGGCGCAAGCCGTCGGCCGCGCTGGCCAGGTTGTCGCCGCGTTGCGCATCGGCCGGGCCGATCTGCGCCAGCAACCACGCCGGGGCGTCGCTGCCCAGGCTGTGCAACGCCGGCTCACCCAGGCCGAAGCGGTGCGCCGCCACCGCGGCGGCTTGTGCCGCGCTCAACCCACCTGCTGCTGCTGCCATGTCTTGCCCCGCTGTCGCTCGCGCTGGATCGGCTGTGCAGTGTGCCGCGTTTGCGCGCCGGCAATGTGGCCGGCGTGTGAAGAACGATTGCGGGCAGTTGCAGACGCTGGGTCAGGGCGCCAGCAGCGCGTTCACCGCGTCGATGTCCTGCGGTCGCAACTGGCCCGAAGCCTGGCGCAGCCGCAGGCCGCCGACCAACACGTCATAGCGCGCCTTGGCCAGGTCGCGCTGCGTGGTGTAGAGCTGCGACTGCGCGTTCAGCACATCCAGGTTCACGCGCACGCCCACCCGGTAGCCGAGTTGCGTGGCTTCGAGCGCCAGCTTGGTGGACGACTCGGCCGCTTCCAGCGCCTTCACCTGGGCCAGGCCCGACTGCACGCCGAAGTAGGCCACGCGGGTGTTCTGCGCCACGCCGCGGCGCGAGGCTTCGAGGTCGTTGCGCGCCTTGTCTTGCAGCGACTGCGTTTCATTGATGCGGCCTTGCGTCAGGCCACCGTTGTACAGCGTGTAGTTGAGTTCCACGCCCACACTGGCGCTCTTGGTGATGCCGTTGGACAGCGCTGCGCCGCCGCTGTTGCGCGTGACCGTGACGGCGCCCAGCGCATCGACGGTGGGTGCCAGCGCGGCGCGTGACTTGTCCACCTCAAGCGCCGCCACGTCCAGGCTGAAGCGGGCCTTGCGGATGGCCGGGTGTTCGTTGTCGGCGCTGCTGACCCAGGCATTCACGTCAGGCGGCAGCACCGCTGGCAGGTTCACCGGCACGCTCAGGCCTTTGGGTTCGATGCCGGGCTTGCCCACCAGTTGATCGAGCGCGATGCGCTTGGCGCGCAAGTCGTTGTCGGCGGCGATTTCCTGTGCCGTGGCCAGGTCGAACCGCGCCTGCGCTTCGCGGGTGTCGGTGATGGTGGCGGTGCCGACTTCGAAGTTGCGCTTGGCTGACGCCAACTGCTCGGTGATGGCCGCCTTGCTGCCGCGCGTGGTGGCCAGCGCGTCTTGCGCGGCCAGCACGTCGAAGTAGGCCTGTGTCACACGCACCATCAGGTCTTGCTCGGCCAGGCCTAAGTCGGACTCGGTGGACTCGAACACCTTGCGCGCCTGGGCAATGGTGACGTCGTTGCCCTTGTTGAACAGCGGGTAACGGCCACCGGCCCGGCCCAGTACGGCGTTGCTGTCGCCCAGGCTGACGCGCGGCGCATCGACCGCACCCACGGTGCCGCTGCTGCTGAGCGTGACCAGCGGCTTGTTCAGGGCCTCGGCCTGGGCCAGGCGGTGGCGGATCGAGTCAGCCTGCGCGCGGGCGGCGAGCAAGGCCGCGTCATAGCCACGCGCGACTTCGTACATCTGCTTGAGGCTCTGGGCCTGGGCGCCGGCAGCGAACGCCAGCGTGAGGGCCGCCACCAGGGCGGGCAGGGCGGGCAAGGCAAGGCGACGAAACCGCGGCAAGCGCATGGACGATGCTCCTTGGAATTCAGAAGTGGAAACTAGAAATGAAAACGCGACGGCTCGTCAAAGCCTTGCAAGCGCGGCGCCGCGGTGTCGAACAAGTCCACCGACTGCCATTGGTCGGGCGCGATGCGGGTGACGCGGCGCGCACGCATCACCGGCTCTTCGCCCACGATGGCCAACACGCGCCCGCCGTGGGCCAACTGGTCGAGCAGCGACTGCGGCAGCACGGCCACCGAGCCGGACAACACGATGGCGTCGAACGGCGCCTCGCCGGGCAGCCCGCGGGCACCATCGGCCTGGCGCACGGCCGCGTTGGTGATGGCCGCGCGTTGCAGGTTGGCACTGGCGATGCGGGCCAGGTGGGGCCGAATCTCCAGGCTGATGACCTGGCGTGCACGGTGCGCCATCAGCGCGGCCATGAAGCCGCTGCCGGCGCCGATTTCAAGCACGCTCTCATGGCGCTGCAGGTTCAGCGCCTGCAGCAGCCGCGCCTCGACGCGCGGCGCCAGCATGGCCTGGCCTTCAGGCAAGGGGATCTCGGTGTCGGTGAAGGCCAGTGCGCGGTAGGCCGCGGGCACGAAGTCTTCGCGCTTGATGACGGCCAGCAGTTCGAGCACGTTCGCGTCCAGCACATCCCAGGGGCGGATCTGCTGTTCGATCATGTTGAAGCGGGCTTGCTCGATGTTCATGGTGGGGCAGGTGTTTGGCCTGTAGTGCGTGCGGTTTGCGTTGAGCCGGGAATTCTATGCAGGGCTGCTCAAGCAAATGTGGCTTTGCCACTTTGCTTGACCCCCACGGGGGGCCTGACGCGAAGCGGAAGGTTCAGGGGTCTGCTCCAACCGGGCTGACTCTGCGCAACAGGCGGCGCCTGGCCCACGCGGCCAGGTCGTCGAGCCAGCAGTAGATCACCGGCACCACCACCAGCGTGAGCAAAGAAGACGTGATAACACCGCCTATAACCGCCTGGCCCATCGGCGCGCGTTGCTCCGAGCCTTCGCTGATGGCCAGGGCCAGCGGCAGCATGCCGAAGATCATGGCCAGCGTGGTCATCAGAATCGGCCGCAGCCGCACCTTGGCGGCATGCAGCAGCGCTTGCTCACGGCCCATGCCGTCAGCGCGTGAACGAATAGTGAAGTCCACCAACAGGATCGCGTTCTTGGTCACCAGGCCCATCAGCATCACCACCCCGATCACCGAGAACATGTTCAGCGTGGAGAGAAACACCAGCAGCGCCAGCACCACGCCGATCAAGGTGAGCGGCAGCGAACTCATCAAGGCCAGTGGCTGCAAATAACTCCTGAATTGAGAGGCCAGGATCATGTAGATGAAAATCACGCCCAGCCCCAGGGCCGACAGTGCATAGGCAAAGCTTTCCTGCATGTCCTTGGTGGAGCCGCCGAAGCGGTAGTTGTAGCCGGGCGGGAACGCCGTGTTGGCCAGGATCTGCTTGATGTCGGCCGCCACCTCGCCGGCCGAGCGAGCGGACATGTTGGCCGTGAATTCCACCTCGCGGTTCAGGTCGCGCCGGTTGATCTGGCTGGGCGAGGCCGTGCTTTGCAGCCGCGCCACCTGGCCCAGGCGCACGGTGCGCGCCGAGCCGTCAGGGTTGCTGCCGACAGTCAGGCTCAGGCGTTCAATGTCGGCCGGGTTGTCGCGCGCGCTGGGGCCTAAGCGCACCTTCACGTCGTAGTTCTGGTCGTCGGCCGCGCGCCAGTTGCCCAGGGTCTGGCCGGCCACCAGCGCGCGCAGCGCCGTGCTGATGGCGCCCACGCTCAAGCCCGCATCCGCGGCAGCGTCGCGGTCGACCACCACGCTCACGTTCGGCCGGTCGTCCTTCAGGCTGCTGTCCACATCCACCAGGCCGGGCACGCTGCGCAGCCGTTCCTGCAAGGCCTTGCTCAGGCGGCGCAACTCGCCCAGGTCATTGCCTTGAATGGAAAACTGCAAGGGCTTGCCGCCGCCCACCGGGTCGAGCAGGCCGATGTGGGTGACGGTGATGCCCGGCACACGCGCCAGGCGTTCGCGCAGCGGCACGGACATTTCGTCAATCGTTAACTTGCGCTCCTTGCGGTCGACCATGCGCACATAGACTGAGGCGTTGTTCTTGCCCAGCGCATTGCCCGTGTTCAGGGTGGCCACGGTGTAGCGCACCTCGGGGAATTCACGAATGATGGCTTCCACTTGCCGCGCCCGCGCTTCGGTGACCTCGATCGACGAGCCCACCGGCGTTTGAAAGTTGACCGAGGTTTCGCCGAAGTCGGCCTTGGGCACGAACTCGGTGCCCAGCAGCATGGCCAGGCCCACGCTGGCGGCCAGGCTGCCCAGCGCCACGCCCACCGTGGCCAGGCGATGCCGCAGCGACCAGGCCAGGATCACCTGGTAGACATCACCTAACCAATGGCTGAAGCGGTCCACCGCGCCGGTGACGCGGCCCAGCGTACGGTCGTACAACGAGTTGCCGCGCTCAGTGCCGCCGTGCGCGGCCGGGTCGTGCCAAACGCTCGAAAGCATGGGGTCGAGCGTGAAGCTAACGAACATCGAGATCAGCACCGCGCTGACGATGGTGATGCCGAATTCGTGGAAGAACTTGCCGATGATCCCGCCCATGAAACCGACCGGCAGGAACACGGCCACGATGCTCAGCGTGGTGGCCAGCACGGCCAGGCCGATCTCTTGCGTGCCGGCCAGCGCGGCGTCGTGCGCGCTCTTGCCCATCTGCACATGGCGCACGATGTTTTCGCGCACCACGATGGCGTCGTCGATCAACAGGCCCACGCACAGGCTCAGCGCCATGAGCGTGACCATGTTGATCGAGAAACCAAACATGTTCATGAACAGGAAGGTGCCGATCAGCGCCACCGGCAGCGTCAGGCCCGTGATGACAGTGGAGCGCCAGGAGTTCAGGAACAGGAAGACGATGCCGATGGTGAGCAGCGCGCCTTCGATCAGCGTGCGCCGAACGTTGTTCACCGATGCGCGGATGGGCCGCGAGTTGTCGCGCACCACCTCCAGCTTCACCCCAGGCGGCAGTTGGGCCCCGATCTGCGCCACCACGGCATTCAGCGCGTCCACCACTTCGATGGTGTTTTCGCTCTGCGTCTTTTGCACGTCGAGCACCAGGGTGCGCTGGCCGTTGTACAGGGCCAGCGTCTCGGTCTCCTCGGGGCCATCGACCACCTTGGCCACCTGGCCCAGGCGCACCGCCACGTTGCCGCGGCGCGCCACCACGATCTGCGCGAAGTCTTGCGGGCGTTTGATGCGGCCGTCCATCTTCAAGGTGCGCTCGGTCAGCGTGCTGCGCAGGCTGCCGGCAGGTAGCTCCTGGTTTTCGCTGCGCACCGCGGCCAGCACCTGGTCGGCACCCACGCCGGTGGCTTCGAGCGCGGCCGGGTCGAGGTAGATGTTGACTTCGCGCTTGGCCCCACCCACCAGGGTGACGGCACCGACGCCGCGAACGTTTTCCAGGCGCTTCTTCAGCCACTGGTCGGCCAGCGTGGTCAGCTCGGTGGGGCTGCGCGTGGCCGACGTTCCAACAGAAGTGAGGGCAAGGCTGTAGATCGGCCGGCTGGAAGGGTCGAAGCGCGAGACCCGCGGCTCCTTGACCTCGTCGCGCAACGTGGGGCGCAAGGTGGCGAGCTTTTCGCGCACGTCATCGGCCGCCTTGCGGCCTTCGATGTCGAGGTTGAACTGCACGATCACCACCGAGGTGCCTTCGTACGAGCGCGAGAACAACTGGTTGATGCCGGCGATGGTGTTTACCGCCTCCTCGACCTTGCGCGTGACCTCGGTTTCCACCACTTCCGGCGCGGCGCCGGGGTAGTCGACCTGCACCACGATGGTGGGGAAGTCGATGTTCGGAAACTGATCGACCTTCAGGCGTTGCAGTGAAAACAGCCCCAGCACCACAAAGGCCAGCATGACCATCACGGCCAGCACCGGGTTGGCAATCGAGACGCGGGTGAACCACATGGAACGTTAGGCCTGTTTAGGGGGGTGGTTAACGCAGCGTCTCAGCGCGCTGCAGTGACACGCACCAACGTGCCGGCGCGAACGCTGCCCAGGCTGCCGGCGAGCACCCGGTCGCCCTCGGCCAGGCCTTCGAGCACTTCCACCACCTCGGCGCCTGCGGCCTGGCCCGGTGTGCCCAGGCGCAGCGGGGTTTGCGCCAACCGGTTGTTGTTCACCAATTTCAGGGCATAAGGTTGTGGTTGATCCAAACGCACCGTTGACGCCGGCAGCACCAGCGCGTTGCGTGTTTCCAGCGCAATGCTGCCGCGCGCAAACAGGCCCTGGCGCAGGCCGGGCTGGCCTTGCAGTTCGAGATAAGCCAGCACGTTGCGGCTGCCGCCCTGGGCGCTGGGGTTGATGCGCACCAGCCTGGCCTCAATCGCCTGCGGCACCCCTTCCACGACCAGGCGCGCAACCTGGCCCACGCGCAGCGCAGCGGCATCCGCCGGGGCCAACGCAGCTTCGAGTTCGAGCCGGCTCAAGTCAACGATTTCCAGCAGCCGCGCATCCACCGCCACACGCTCGCCGGGTTGCACCAAACGCTGCGCCACCAGGCCGCTGATCGGTGCCTTCACGGTGGCATCGGCGCGCGCCTTGCGTGCCAGTTCTACAGCGGCCTGCGCGGCCAGCAGGTTGGCTTGCGCGCCGGCTTCGGTGGAAACCGCCGCTTCCAGCGCGGTGGGCGAAATGAAGCCCTGCGCGACCAATGCCTTGTTGTTGGCCAGCGTGCGCTGGCCGATGTCCACTTGCGCCTTGGCCGCCAGCGCCTGCTGCTCGGCCTGGCGCACACGCCAATCGAATTCGGTGGTGTCCAGTTGCGCCAGAACCTGGCCGGCGCGCACGGCGTCGCCTTCGCGCACCGCCAGGCTCTTCACTTCAGCCGCCACACGGGCCTTGACGAAGGCGCTGTTGCTGGCCCGCAGCGCGCCAGTCACTTCGAGCGTGCGCGTCAGCTCCAGCCGGCGCGCGGTGACCAGGTCGGCATCCGCCAAATCAAGCGCCGCCTCGGCCTTGGCTGTGGGCACCGCCTGCGTGGCCTTCTCGGCGCTCCGCTGAAGCAAGGTGCGGCCCAGGGCGCCCAGCAGCAGCACGGCCAGCAGCAGCGGCACGCCCCACTTCAGCGCGCGCTTCATGGCCGGGCCTTCGTTGCGGCGCGGGGCTTGGCAGGCTTTGCCACCAGCAGGCCATTGAGCATCAGATCCAGTTGTGTCTCGATCACCAAGCGCGGCTCCCAGTGCGCGCCGTGCACCGGGCACGCGCCGATGGAATGCTTGTGCAAGGCCAGAAACAACAACGGCGCAATCAGCGCCTGCGCCGCAGCGGCCAGCGGCACGCTGCGGAATTCACCCCGGTCCATGCCGCGCTGCAAGGTGCCCCCGATCAAGCGGTTGGCCGGGACGATGACTTCGTCAACATAGAACTGGGCCAACTCAGGGAAGTTGCGCACCTCGCCGGTCACCACCTTGCAGATGCCGCCGGCATAACCGTCGCCGACACGGTCCCACCAGGTGTGCATCAGCAGGCGCAGCAGCTCGGGCGTGGGGCCCTGGAATTGCGCGGCGATCTGTTCGCCTTCCAGAATCAGCGCCGTGAGGTGGTGCCGCACCACGGCCTTGAACAGTTCTTCCTTGCTCGGGAAGTACAGGTACAGCGTGCCCTTGGACACGCCGGCCAGTTGCGCCACGTCGTCAGTGCGCGTGGCGGCAAAGCCCTTTTCCACGAAGAGCTGCAAGGCCGCGTCGAGCAGCTCCTGCGGGCGCGCCTCTTTGCGGCGCTGGCGGGTCGGGGGCATGGCAGGCGGCGTTTTCATTAATGACTGACCAGTCATTAATGTTATCACTCACGGCGCGGTCAGTTTTCGTGAGGCCTTGCCGCCAGTGCCTGTGGCATGCAGGCCGGTGTTTCAAGGCGCTGTCATGGCGCCGCTAACATCCGCCGCTTTGTCCAGCGGAGCGCGGTTTGGATTTCACATTGTTCGTCAAGGCTGCCGTGATGGGCATCGTGGAAGGGCTGACCGAGTTCCTGCCGATTTCCAGCACCGGTCACCTCATCCTGGCCGGCTCGCTGCTCAACTTCACCGGCGAAAAGATCAAGGTCTTCGAGATCGCCATCCAGACCGGCGCCATCTTCGCCGTCATCCTGGTCTTCTGGCAGCGCCTGCGTGACACAGCAGTGGGCATCACCAGCCAGCCGCGCGCGCAGCGCTTCACGCGCAACGTGTTGATCGCCTTCGTGCCCGCCGTGCTGCTGGGCCTGCTGTTCGGCAACGTCATCAAGGCGTATCTGTTCACGCCGGTGGTGGTGGCCACCACCTTCATCGTGGGCGGCTTCATCATCCTGTGGGCCGAGTCGCGGCCGCAAGCCGCCACGCGGGTGCACAGCGTGGACGACATGACGGCGCTGGATGCGCTCAAGGTCGGCCTGGTGCAATGCCTGGCCATGGTGCCGGGCACCAGCCGCTCGGGGGCGACCATCATCGGCGGCATGTTGCTGGGCCTGTCGCGCCAGGCGGCCACCGACTTCAGCTTCTTCCTGGCCATTCCCACGCTCATCGGCGCGGGCGCGTACAGCCTGTGGAAGGAACGCGCCATCCTCAGTGTGGCCGATGTGCCGCTGTTCGCGGTGGGCCTGCTCTTTTCATTCGTTAGCGCCTGGGTCTGCGTGCGCTGGCTGCTACGCTACATCGCCAGCCACGACTTCAAGGCCTTTGCCTGGTACCGCATCGCCTTCGGCGTGGTGGTGCTGGCCACGGCCTACAGCGGCGTGGTCAACTGGGCCGCGTGAAGATCAAATCCCACACGCCGTGGCCGAGTTGCAGGCCGCGTTGTTCAAACTTGGTCAAAGGCCGCCAATCGGGCCGCGGCGCGAAGCCTGCGGCCGCGTTGCGCAGCAAGGGCTCGGCGCACAGCACATCGAGCATTTGCTGCGCATAGGGTTGCCAGTCTGTGGCGCAGTGCAAGGTGCCGCCGGACTGCAAACGGCTGGCCAGGGCAGCCACGAAAGCCGGCTGGATGAGCCGGCGCTTGTGGTGGCGCTTCTTCGGCCAAGGGTCGGGAAAGTAGATGCGGATGGCGTGCAGGCTGGCTGGCGCAATCATGTGTTCGAGCACCGGCACGGCGTCGTGCTGGATGATGCGCAAGTTGGTCAACTGCATCGTCTCGATGCGCTGCAGCAGCGCGCCGACACCGGGCGGGTGGACTTCAACGCCAATGAAATCGAACTCGGGTTGCATCTGCGCCATGGCCGCCGTGGCCGCCCCCATGCCGAAGCCGATTTCCAGCACGCGCGGCGCGCCGCGGCCGAACACGGCATCCCATTCGGGCAGGGTTTGGGTGAAGGGCAACACGAAGCGTGGCCCCAGTTCGGCCAGTGCCCGCGCCTGGCCGCTGCCGCTGCGCCCGGCGCGCAGCACGAAGCTGCGCACGGGGCGGTGTGGGGGTGAGGGCGAGGGTTCTGTCATGGTGCAAAAAGGGGCGGGATGCCAGGAGCCTGTCGGGCTTGGGGTTGGGCCCGCGCCGGGATGCTTTGCCATGCCAGTCTAGGCGTCGGCGAGGCGTGTGGCGGGGCCACACAACGAGCTGGCAACGACGCCTGGCATGGCAAATCACCTCGGCCCTTCGGGTTGGGCCTGCAAAGGGGCTCATCCGTCGTTGCAAAGCCTCGCTGTGCCACCCGGCACAACTGCGGTTTGCGCCTAGTTAGGGCATCGCGGCCACGGCAAGGGCAATCGCGTCCAGCAC
>JAYUQE010000240.1:0-11931 GCA_043756905.1 Burkholderiales bacterium
GGCCTCAAACAAATGGCTCAAGCGGACAGCGGCCTGCGCGTGTTCGTGCTGCCGCACAACCAGGGCAAGGGCGCGGCCGTGCTGCACGGGCTGGAACAAGCCCGGCGCGAAGGCTTCAGCCATGCGCTGACGATGGATGCCGACGGCCAGCACCCCGCAGACCTGATCCCCGCGTTCATGCGGGCCAGCGCCGCGCGGCCGCAGGCCATGATCCTGGGCAAGCCGGTGTTCGACGCCAGCGCACCCTTGCTGCGCGTGCGTGGGCGGCGCATTTCCAATGGCTGGACGCAACTCGAAACCCTGTTCGCCGGCATCGGCGATTCGCTCTACGGCTTTCGCGTCTACCCGGTGGCCGAGCTGGTGGCGGTGATGCACGGCCAGCGCTGGATGCGCCGCTTCGACTTCGACACCGAAGCCGCGGTGCGCCTGGCCTGGCGCGGCGTCAAGCCGATCAACCTGGACGCGCCGGTCAAGTACCTCAGCGCGGCCGAAGGCGGCGTGTCGCACTTCCGCTATGGCCGCGACAACGCCCTGCTCACCTGGATGCACACGCGCCTGGTGATCGAATTCGTGCTGCGCCTGCCCAGCCTGCTGTTCAGGCGCGCGTTGCGCCGCCCGCCGTTCCAGCGGTGAACCGATCAGGCGTACAAGCCGCCGTTGATGGCGATCACCTGGCCGGTGATGTAGGCCGCCTCGTCGCTGGCCAAAAACGCTGCCAGCGCGGCCACTTCATCGGGCTTGCCGGCGCGCTTGGCGGGCACCAGGCGGGCGATGGCGGCGGCGTCGAACGCGGTGTTGGCCATGGCGGAATCAATGATGCCCGGGGCGATGGCATTCACCGTCACGCCGCGGCTGGCCACTTCGAGCGACAGCGCCCGCGTCGCGCTGTGCAGCGCGCCCTTGGCCGCGGCGTAGTTCACCTGGCCCACGTTGCCGGCCTGCGCGGCCACCGAGGTGATGTTGATGATGCGGCCCCAGCGCGTGCGCAGCATGGGCAGCAGCAAGGGCTGGGTGACGCGGAAAAAGCCGTTGAGCGAGACGTCGATCACCCGGTGCCACTGCGCCGCGCGCATGCCGGGGAACACCGCGTCGTCATGCACGCCTGCGTTGTTGATGATGATCTGCACGGCGCCTTGCGCCAGCATTTCAGCGCAGGCCTGGGCGGTGGCGGCGGCGTCGCACAAATCGAACGTCAGGCACTGCGCCTGGCCGCCTTGCGCGCGGATCTCGTCAGCCAGGGCATGCACGCCTTCAGGCCGCGTGTTGGCATGCAGCAGCACGCTGGCGCCCGCAGCGGCCAAGCGCCGTGCCATGGCCGCACCCAGCGTGCCGCTGGCGCCGGTGATCAGCGCGCGCTTGCCAAGAAGTGTCACTGCGCCGCCTCGCTGGCGCGCAGACGGCCGTTGAGCACCACGCTCAGGCGGCCTTCGGCCAAGGCGGCGCTGGCGTCGTTGCGGAGCTGAAATTCATACACCGCCTGGTCGGCCGCGGCGGCGGTGCATTGCGCATGCACGTGCAGTGCGCCGGGCTGGTCATCGAGCCGGGCCACATGCAGCGCCACGCGCCGCGCGCTGGCCAAAAAACCGGGCCGCGGCGGCGCATCAGGCCCGGCCAGCAAGGCCGCGTGCAGCGCCGTGGCCTGGGCGGCGTATTCGATCGCGCTGGCCGCCGGCAAATACCCCGCTGGCCCATTCAGGCGCAAAGGGTGGTTGGCGTCAGCTTGGTTGTTGGCGCAGCAGTGGATGCTTTGCGGTGTCCAGGCCAACACCGAATCGAGCAGGCACATGGCGCCGGCGTGCGGCAGCCGCGCGGCGATGCCGGCTCGGTCGAGCAACGGCGCGGTGGTCATGGCATGCCCGCAGCATCGAGCCGCACGTGCAGGCTCAGGCCGGCTTGCAGATCGAGCGCGATGTCGCTGGCCTGCGCGCCGGCCAGCCCGTGCAGCAAGGGCAGCGCGCGCGCCGCGGGCACCGCGCAGCGCAGCGCTTCGAACGCCGCCGCAGCCATCACCGTGGCCGCCCGCTGCGGCACCAGCCGGGCGCTGAGCAAAGGCCCGGTGCCCTGGGCCGGCGGCACCAGCACCCAGGCGAAGGCAAAGGTTTCTTCCACAGGGCGCAAGGCGGTCATCGGCGCGGGCATGGGTTGGTCGCACACCACCAGCAGCACGGGCCGGGCGGTGCTGGCGCACTGCACCAGGGCTTCGAGCAGGGCCACGGCGGCGCTGGCGTCATGCGCGGCCAGGCTGGTGGAGGTGTGCTTCGAGCCGGTGGCAATGTGCCAATAGCCGGCGGCTGCGTTGTGCACGGAATTGGTGAAGCGGGTGGGCGACACGGCGCGCTCGGGCAAGGCCAGGGCTTCGCACAGCGCATGGCAGTTGGCGGCGTCGCCGGTGGCTGAGGCGAACACGCTGGCCAGGGTGGCCGGGTCCAGCCCGGCGTGCGTGCAGGCAGCGTCGGCCACCGCCACGCTGGCCTTCACCAGCACGCCGGCGCGGCGCCGTTCGGTGGCCGGCAGGCGCGCCGGCGCATGCACCACCGTGGCCAGCCGCTGCCAGGCGGCTGGTGTGCGCAGCAAGGCCGCACCTTGCGGCCAATCAGCCAGGCCCGGGCCGAGCAGGCCGACGCCGGCCACGCGCGCTTGCAGCATCGGTGCCGTCATGCCGCTGCCCCGAACAGCAAGCAGGCGTTGGTGCCGCCGAAGCCGAAGGAATTGCTGGCCACCACCTTCAGCCGCCGTTCTTCGTTTTGATGCAGATAGAGGGCGCGCAGGCTGGTGTCGCACTGGCGTAAGTTCAGCCCTCCGGGCGCCATGCCGTGGGCCAGGCTGAGCAGGCTGATGGCCGCTTCCACGGCGCCGGCCGCGCCCAGGGCATGGCCGGTGTGGCCCTTGGTGGAACTGCACGCCACACCTGAGCCGAACACCTGCACCACGGCGTGGTCTTCGGCGGCGTCGTTGTTCGGCGTGCCGGTGCCGTGCAGGTTGATGTAGTCCACCGCCGCCGGCGCCAGCGCGGCATCCGCCAGGGCGGCGCGCATGGCCAGGGCGGCCCCCGCGCCTTCGGGGTGCGGGCTGCTCATGTGGTGGGCGTCGCTGCTTTCGCCCGTGCCCAGCAACCAGCCCAGTGGCGCGGCCTGAGGCTGGCGTTCGAGCAGCGCAAAGGCAGCGCCTTCGCCCAGCGACAAGCCGGTGCGCTGCGCATCCCAAGGCCGGCAGATGTCGCGGGCCAGCAGTTCGAGCGAGCGAAAGCCGTACAGCGTGGTCAGGCACAGGCTGTCGACCCCGCCCACCACGGCAGCATCAACCAGACCCAGGGCGATCATGCGTGCGGCGGTGGCAAACACCTTGGCGCTGGACGAGCATGCCGTGGACACCACCTGCGCCGGGCCGCGCAGGCCCAGCGCGGCGCGCACATAGGCGGCCACGGAATAAGTGTCGTGCGTGCCGGTGTAGCGCGTGCCCGCGGGCAAGGCGCCTTGCGCGTCGCGCTGGCGGTAGGCAACTTCGGTGCTCAGGATGCCCGCCGTGCTGGTGCCCAGGAACACCCCCACGCGGTGTTCGCCATGGCGCACAGCGCTGGCACGAACGGCGGCGGCAAAACCGTCGCAGGCCAGCGCGCGTGCGGCCAGGCGGTTGTTGCGGCACTCAAAGGCGTCGAACTCACTGGGCAAGGGGGTGTCGTCCAGGCCTTCGGCCATACCCAGCCAGGTATCCAGTTCGGCCGACTCGAAGCGCTGTCGCGCCAGCCCCGTGCGCTGCGAGCGCAATGCGGCCCAGGTGGCGTCGCGGCCGGCGCCCAGGGCGCTGACCACGGTGTAGGTGGCCACGGCCAGCGGCGTCATGGCGCCACTGGCGCCGGCGGTGGTGCCGACGGTGGCGCCGACGGTGGCGCAGGCAGTTGCGCCGGCAGTTGCGCCACGAGCAGCATGTTGGCAAAGGGCGTGCCTTGGTGCATGGGCTGGGCGCTGACGTCAAAGCCCAGTTCGCCCAGCAAGGCCTGCCACTGCGCCAGGCTGCGGCCCCAGGTGGGCGCCGCGCCGTGGCCGCGCACGCGGGTGACGGCGCGGTCAACCCATTGGCTGATGGCAAAGCCCAGGCGCTGCTGGCTGTCGCCCACGCGCAGCAGCAGCCGCCCGCCCGGCGCCAAGGCCTGGCGCACGCGCCCCAGCACCTGCGCCTGCTCGGCGTGATCGACGTAATGCAACACGTCCAGGATGACGGCCACGTCGCTGGGCGGAAACACCGCCTGGCGCATGTCGGCCGCTTCGAACCGCGCCTGCGGCGCCACCGGCGCCAGTGCGGCCTGCGCCCGGGCAATGTCGCGCGGCATCAGATCCAGCCCGTGGTAGCGCACCCCGCGCGGTGCGGCGGCCCAGGCGGGCGGCCACGCTGCCGCAGCGCCGGGCTGGTCGCAAGCGGCCAGCAGCGCGGCCAACACGCCTTGGCCGCAGCCGATGTCGAGCACGCGCGCGCCCGGCGGCAGCAGCCCCTGGCGCAACAGCGCGGCAAAAACGGGGTCACGGGTCAACTTGCCCGCCGCAAAGTGAAAGGCGAAGCGCCCGGCGCGGCGATACGGCGCGCAGGCCTTGCGCACCAGCGCGCGCCAGGCCTGATGCGGCTTGCGCACCGGCCCGCTGCGGCCGCTGCCGCTGCCTGGGGCAGCGTGCAGCACGGGTTCGGGCGCGCCGTTCATGGGTGTGCCTTCAGGCTGCGCCTTGCGGTAATCGCCCAGGGCCCGTAAGGGCCCCTTCGTGGCCCATGGCGGCCGGTCGGGCTCATCTGGGTGCCTTCGGGCTTCGCCCTCCGGTATTCGCCCTTGGGGCGGCCCGGCGGTCTCACGCGCTGCGCCCGGCCGGCACCGGTTCGTGGCGGCGCGGCAGCGCCTGGCGCAGGGTTTCGGCGTGCAGGCCGCGCTCGCGCAGTTGCTGCAACAGCGCCGGCAACACCGCCAGCACCAACGGCTGGCCCTGCGGCGTGTGCCCGGCGTGGCCGTCGTGCAGCAGCAGGATGCTGCCCGCCGCCAGGCCACGTTGCAGCCGCGCCAGCACCTTGGCCGGCGCCTGGTCGCGGGTGTCGAAACCGCGTCGCGTCCAGCTCACCAGGTGCAGGCCCTGACGGTGCAGCACGGGGTCGAGCATGGGGTTGCGCAGGCCGGCAGGGGCGCGAAAACAATGCGGCCATTCGCCGGTGATGTCGGCCAGGGCCTGTTGCGCCGCATCGATCTCACGCGCCAGCCGCCCCGGCCCGAGCAAGGCAAAGTGGTGCGCATGGCGGTGGCTGTGGTTTTGCACGCTGTGGCCGCGGCGCATGATTTCGCGCACCAGGGCCGGCGCGGCCTGGGCACGCTGCGCGATGCAAAAGAACGTGGCGCTGGCCTGCGCGGCGTCGAGCACATCGAGCACCCGCGGCGTCACGTCGGGGTCGGGGCCGTCGTCGAGCGTGAGGGCCACCGCGCCACGCGCGCTGGCCGCGGCCGGCAGCCGGCTAACGTTTGGCCCCAGCCAATCGCTGCGCGGCCACAGCCCGGCGCTGCCGAGCACGCCATGGTTGGCCAGCACCGCGCCCAGCGCCCAGGGCCAGGCCCCGGGCAGCAACAAGGCGCTGACGCCTGCCAGGGCATGAATGCCCACGCTGGCCCGGATCAATGCAGGCATTGGCCAGCGCGGCACCGGGCCGGTTTGGGCGTCAAGGGAGAGGCGGTTTTCAGCCATGGCAAGGTGGCGCGAATTCTCCCATGGCGGGGTCGGCGCCCCGCGCGCGCGTCTAACGTCTAACGTCTAAGCGCATCTAAGCGCGTCCAAGCCCGTGCAGGCCCGTTCAGGCCCGCCTGGGCGCTGCCGGTGCGCCGCACACCGCGGCCAGCAGCAAGGCCAGCAAGGCCCCCGGCGCGACCACGCGGCCGATGTCCGACAGGGCCGGGATGCTCGACGCCGCAATCAGCCCGAACGACAGCACGGTGGTCAGGTTGGCCAGCAACAGCGATGCCAGCGTGTCGGTATCGGTACAGGCATCGGCATGGCCCTGCTGGCGCAGCATGTCGAAGAACAGCGCGTAGTTCGAGCCCACCGCCACCACCAGCAACAGCCCCACCAGGTGCAGGATGCCCAGCGGCACGTCCAACACGCTCAAGCCCGCCAGGGTGAACAGCAGGGCCAGGGCGAGGGGCTGGCACACGGCCAGCAAGCGGCGCGGCGAACGCAGCCACAACGCCATCAAGGCCACCACGCCGGCCGCGCCCCAGCCGGCCTGCGCCATGGCCTGGGCCAGGTAGTGCTGGTAGAGCTGGCGCAGTTGCGCGCCGACATCGAGCCACTGCACGCCCGGCGCGGCCTGCAGGGCCGGCGCCAGCAGCTCGGCACTCAACGCCTGGCCGGGCGCGGCATGCAGCGGCAAGATGGCGGCCCAGCGGCCGTCACGCTGCGGCATCAACAAGGCGTGCACCAGCGCGCCGGCGCCGCTGGGCAGCGTCTCCAGCGTGAGCGGCGGCGCCTGGCGGGCGCGCTCAATGTCTTGTGCAAACGGCGCCAGCCGCGCCGCGGGCAAAGGCCCGCCCTGGGTGGCCTGGGCCAGTGCGGCGCGCAGCGCGTCGGGCTCGGGCAGGGCCTGGCGGCGCTGGGCTTGCAGCGCCAGGCTGGGCAGCAGGCGCGCCGGGCTGTCGTAGCCCTGTAAGCGGCCTTGGTCGACCAACCCATCGAGCGCCAGGCCCGCGGCTTCAGCGCTGCGCAGCGCGGCTTGCGCATCGGCGGCCTGCACCACCAGGAAGGCGCCGCCTTCGCCCAGCGCGAGCTCCTGGCGCAAGTTGGCATCGAGTGCCAGCGCCTCGGGCGAAATGGGGCTCAAGGCGGTGAGATCGGCGCGCCACAAGGTCTGCTGCTGCAAGGCCAGGCCCAGCACGCAGGCAGCGGCGGCCAGCCACACCGCGCTGCGCGCGCGCGGCGCCTGCTGCGCCAGCGCCAGGGCCAGCGCACCCAGGCGCTGGCGCGCGGCCTGCCCGCCCTGGCGCGCCGGGCGCAACACCGGCAACACGAAGCGCGTGCACAGCGCCGCGGCGGTGAGCCCGGCCAATGAGAACACGCCCAGTTGCGCCAGCCCCGGGAAGCCCGAGAACGCGAGCGCCGCGAAGCCGCAAATTGAAGTCAACAAACCAAGGCGCACGGTGGGCCAGCCGTGCTGCTGCCAGCGCCGCTGGCGTGCCGCATCGCTCCCGTTTGCGCTCCCGTTTGCGCTGCCGTTTGCGCTGCCGTTTGCGCGGGCGCTGCCTTGCAGCAGGTAGTAGATGGCGTAGTCCACCGCCTCGCCGATCAGCGTGGTGCCAAAGCCCAGCGTCACGCCGTGCACGTTGCCAAAACCCAGGCCCACGGCGGCCACCCCCACCAGCACGCCGGTGGCCACGGGCAGCGCGGCCAGGGCCACCGCTTGCAGCGAGCCAAAGGCCAGCCAGAGCAAACCCACCATCAGCGTCGTGCCGGCAATGGCCAGGGCGCTGACTTCGCGTTCGATTTGCGAGCGGCTGTCGATGGCGAAGACCGGCGAGCCGCTCAGCACCAGGCTGAGCTGCGGCTGCCCCAGGGCGGCGAAGGCACTGCGCGCCGCGGCCAGCGCCGTGGCCTGGGCGTCCATGTCGGCGCCGGGCGCGCGGGTGCTGGCCAGGAGCAGGGCAAGTTGGCCGTCGCGGCTGACCCACACGCCGTGGTCTTGCCGTGGCCCCTGCGCGCCGAGCTGGCTTTCGGCGATGCGCAAGGCCTCGCCGGTGGGGTCGCGCGGCAGCAGCGGCTTGAGCGCACTGCCGGCAGGTGTGCCGAGCAGGGCCATCGTGTCGCCCAGCGCCAGGGCCAGGCCTTCGGCGCTGAAGCGCTGCGCGTCGATAGCCGGGCTCAGCGCATAGCGTTGCTCGAACACCCAACTGCCCAGCTCGCCCACACCGGCGCTGCCGCCGTTGTGCACCCACTCGAAATGGCCGCCTTGGCGCAAGGCCGCGGCCAGTTCATTCGAGGCCAACGCGCGTTGCGCCGGCTGCCCGCCCGCAATGGCCAGGGTGAGTGAACGTGCCGGCGCGCCGCTTTGCAGTTGCTCGATGAGCAGGCGCTGCTGCGCGTTGGGCGCGGCGGGCAGGAAGGCCGACAGGTCGGCCTTGAACGGTGTGTGCAGGATGACGCCGATGCACAGCGCACAGGCCAGCGCCCACAGCCCCAGCGCCGTGATCGCCCGCGCGCGCCCTCTTTCGGGATCGCTGCTCGGCACGCCCCCACCACGGGGTTCGCGGCCCGGTGCGTGCCTTCCCTCGGGTTCGCCGCCTGTTGCCAGCTTCACTTCGCGCCCGGGGCCGGTGCGGCCTGCGGCTCGATTTGCATGATGGAACGGTCGCCATCGGCCAGCAGCAGTTCCACCTGCAACAAGTCGCCCTGCCGGCCGCTCAGGCGCAGCTCGCGCACGGTGAGCGCCACCCGCTCATCGTCAGGCACCAGGGTCAGCCGCCACTGCGCCGCCTGGCCGCTGAGGCTGGCGCGGAAGTGCTGGGTGAGCTGGCGCGCATTGCCGTTCAGCGCGCCGCTCATCGCGGCCACCAGGGCACTGAGTTCGGGCACCGCGTCGACATGCAAGCGGCGCACGCGCCCGCCGCGCTCCAGCGTGACCTGGTTGCCCTGCACGCTGAACGATTCGGGCCGCGGGCCCAGCGTGCGGCGGGCCAGTTGATCGGGCGCCTTGAAGCTCAGCGTGCCGCTGGAAGACAGCGGCTGGTCCAGCCCGGCAACGTGCCGCACTTCGGTGAAGCGCGCCTCGCCGCTTTGCCGGCGCGCCAGCAACTGCATCAAGGCATCGAGTTCCATCGCGCCAGCCGCTGCGGCCCACAGTAGGCCCAGCACCCCGAGCAGCGCACGAAAAAACGCGCCGCGTTCAGGCCGGCGCATCTTCCTGCCAGAAGTCATGGAAGTTGAACCAGTTGTAGGGCGCGTGGCGGCACAGCGCTTCGAGCTTTTGAACGTAGGCCTGTAGCGCGGCACGCAGCGCATCGGCCCGCGCGGCGGCATCGGCCACCGGCTCGGTGAAATCAGCCAACGGCTCGAAGCAGACCTCATAGCGCCGCCCGCCCTGGTACACGCCGGCCATGAAGTACACCCGCTGGCGCAGCAATTGCGCCATGCGCAGCGGGCCTTCACCGAACGGCGCGGCCACGCCCAGGAACGGCAGGCGCACGGTGTGGTCGCGCTGGGTGGGCTCGTCGAGCTGGCGGTCGGCCAGCATGCCGACCAGGCCGCCGCCGGCCAGCCAATCGCGCACCGCCAGCATCGAGCCGGGCCGGCCCAGGGCGATGATGTCGAGGTGGGCGTGCGGGGCGATGGCGCGCAGCGTGGCCTGGATCATGCGGGCATTGTCCGGGTACATGACCATGGCCACGCGCGGCCCAGCGCGCGCGCCGCCCAGGGCGTGCAGCGCCGCGAAGCTGCCCACATGGGCGCCCAGCAGCACGGCGCCGCGGCCACCCGCGATGGCCTCGTCAAGGTGTTCCAGCCCGCGCACGTCGAGTTCGAACTCGCCCACCTCGCCGCGCGAAAAATAGACGCGGTCGAGCACCAGGTTGGCAAAGGTGTGGACATGGCGGTAGCCGTCGGCAAAGCCTGGCCGGCGGCCCAGCACGCGGGCCAGGTAACGGCGCGAATGCCGGCGCGCCTGCGGCGAAAACAGGACGAAGTACAGCGCGATGGGGGGCAGCAGCCAGCGCGCGACCCGGCGCCCGCAGGCCACGGCAATCGCCGCCATGAGCTTGAGCACCAGGGCGTTGCCGCGCTCGCCCTGGCGCACCCAGGGCGCTGGCCGGGCGGACGGGGTGGTCGGCGCAACAGGCGTAATCGGCGAGACAGGTGGCGTCGTCGTGGCCGCGGGGTGCACGGCGGGCGCGGCGGGGGGCGCTTGAGTCGCAGACGACGGCTCGGCCGTGGCATCCAGCAGCGCCAGGCGCCCGCGCGCGGCGACCACTTCGGCCCTGAGTAGATCCGGCTCTGCCGGGCTACTCATTCCCCCTTGGGGGGCGGACGACGTACTCGTCGGCCTGGGGGCGCACATCCGCACGTCGAACACCAGGCCGCCGCCCTGCGCGCGCAGCTCGATCAACAACTCGCTACCGGGCCCCACAGGGTGCAGGAACTTCACCTCCGGCACAGCCAGCTTGCGCCCGGCGGCCCAGGGCTGCGCGGTGTCGATCACCCAGGCCAGCAACACCACGCCGGGCAAGACCGGCGCACCGGGGAAATGGCCTTCGAACGCCGGGTGGTCGCGGGGCACCGGCACGCGGCGCTGCACGGGCCAGGCGGCGGTCAAGGCACGCCTTGCGGGCTTGGCGGCTGAGCCAGCGTGAGCAGCGCAAATTCGCGCAGCGCCGCGGCGGTGAGCTTTCCCGTGGCTTCGCGCGGCAGCGCGGCCACATGCAGCACGCGGCGCGGCAGGAAGGCGGCGTCGAGCAGCGGGCGCAAGGCCTGCACGATGTGCGGCGCCGGCACGCCAGGCGCCACCACGAAGGCCACCAGCCGACCCACGCTGTCGGGCGCTTCGTCTGGCTGCCAGAAGGCGCCGTCGAGCACGCCTTCAATGCGGTTGAGGTGGTAGTTCAAGTGGCCCAGCGAGCTGCGTTTGCCGGCGACGTGGATCAAGTCATTGGCGCGGCCGAGCAAGCGGAAGTGACGCTCGTCTTGCAGCTCGATCAAATCGGCCAGCGGCGTGGGCACGCTGACATGGCCACCGCTGACCACAACGCGATCCGGCGCCTGCGGGTCGGCCTGCACGCGCAAATCGCCCATCGTGCGCCACGCTTCAGCGCGCGTGGTACGCCGCGTGGCTACCTGGCCGGCCTCGGTGCAGCCGTAGATTTCGATCAGCGGCGCACCGCCGAACGCGGCTTCGGCCTGCTGCGCCAATTGCGGCGACAAGGGCGCCGTGGCAGACAGGATCAGATCCACCGGCGGCAAGTCCAGCCCGGCCTGAACCACCGCCTTCAAGTGAAACGGCGTCGTCACCAGGGCGCGTGGGCGCGGCAAGCGCGCCAGCGCGGCGGCCACGTCGGCGGCAAAGAACGGACGGCCGCAATCGAACGCGGCGCCGCCCAACAGCGCCAGCAGGACGGCGGATTCAATGCCGTAGCTGTGTTGCGACGGCACCGTGGCCACGATGTTCAGGCCCGCCAGGTCGGGCCAGCCCAGATGCTCGGCCAGGCTTTGCACGCCCGCCTGGGTGATGAGCCGCGCCGTGGCCCAGCTCTTGGGGTGGGCGCTGGGCGTGGCGGTGGAGCCCGAAGTGAGCAAGCTGAACGCCGCGCGCTCGGGCGCGGGCCCGAGTTCAGCGGTGAAGCTTGGTGCTGCCGCAGCGGCCAGCCCCGTGGCAGCGTGTTCCAGGAACACGGTGTGCAGGCCCTGCTCGCACAAGCGCGACAGCAGCGCGGCGTCGTCAGTCAGCGCGAACAGCGGCGCCGCGTCGCCGCCTTGCAGCAGCGCCAGTGTGGACGGCAAGGCGTTGGGCGGCAGCAGGCAGGTGCGCTGGCGCAGCCGCGTGGCCAGCAGGCCCGCGCTGAACAGAAAACGGTCTTGGCACAGGTTGATGGCGTCGCCCTGCGCCGGCAGGCGTTCGGCCAGCTGCGTGGCCGCACCCAGCAGGGCCGCAGCACTCAAAGGCCGGCCGCCCAGCCAGGCCACGGTACGTGACAGCGGCCCGCCGTCGAGCAGCGTCATGTTTCGGCGCGCCGGGCCATGATGCGCCGGTAGGCCTGCACACCATGCTGCCACGACATGCGCTCGAACTCCGGGTGCAGGCGATAGCGCAGCGCGTATTCCAGAGCGAAGAACCCGGCCACGCTCAGCGGCGTGATGACGTTAGCGAAGAATGACCAGGCATGCCACGGCGCCCAGGCGTACAGCGCCAACGACAAGCCGGCCATGAGCACGAAGT
>JAYUQE010000241.1:0-4142 GCA_043756905.1 Burkholderiales bacterium
GTCCCACAAGTCGAGCTGTTCTTCCACGCGGCGCTTGATGGCGTCGCCCGCCACCACGCAGCCCAACATGGTGCTCGGCGCGGCCAGGGTGCGCCAGTCCAGCTCGGCCAGCTCGTCAATCGTCTCCAGGAACACGGCCCCTTGAGCGATGAGCTCGGCACCCGGCTGCGCCGCCGCATATTGCGCCCACTTCAAGCGGGTGTTGCCGATGTCGATGGCCAGGAAGCTCATGCGCAGAACCCATTGCCGATGAACAAGGGGCGCGAGGCTAGCAGCCTGGCGGTTGCTGCGCTCGTCTAAAACAGGCGCCAGCGCTAGGGAAACCACGCAAGGCCATGGAGCTGTGACGCTGCTGCCGTGGCCACGGGTGGCATGATCAACGCCCGAGCAAGCGCCCACGGGCGCACCACCCACCCAGCAAGGCTGCTGCCATGACCGATCTTTCCGCCGAATATCAAGCGCTGGCCAATTACCGCCCGCGCCACAAGGTGCGCTTCGTCACCGCGGCCAGCTTGTTCGATGGGCATGACGCGGCCATCAACATCATGCGCCGCATCCTGCAAGGCATGGGTGCTGAAGTCATCCACCTGGGCCACAACCGTTCGGTCGAAGAGATCGTCACCGCCGCGGTGCAGGAAGACGTGCAGGGCATCGCGATCAGCAGCTACCAGGGCGGCCACGTCGAGTTCTTCAAGTACATGGTCGATCTGCTGCGCGAGCGGGGGGGTGAGCAGATTCAGGTCTTCGGCGGCGGCGGCGGCGTCATCGTGCCCAGCGAAATTGCCGAGCTTCAGGCCTACGGCGTGGCGCGCATCTACAGCCCCGAAGACGGCCAGCGCATGGGCCTGGCCGGCATGATCGGCGAGATGGTGATGCGCTGCGATCACGCCTCATCCGCAGCGCCCTTGCAGCAGGTGAGCGCGTTGCAAGGCCATGGCGACGCCGCCTGGCGCCGTCTGGCGCAAACCATCACCACGCTGGACGACGGCAGCGCGGATGCCGCGCTGAAGGCCGCACTGCATGAAGGCGCCAAGCGCGCGCATGCTGAAGGCGCGCTGCGCGCGCGTGCACCGGTGATCGGCATCACCGGCACCGGTGGCGCCGGCAAGAGCAGCCTGACGGATGAGTTGATTCGCCGCATTCGGCTTGATCAAGACGATGGCCTGAACATCGCGGTGATCAGTATCGACCCGTCAAGACGCAAGAGTGGCGGCGCATTGCTGGGCGACCGCATCCGGATGAATGCAACCGGGCCATGGAACCGGGGCCCGCGTGTCTTCATGCGCAGCCTGGCCACGCGCGACTTCGGCAGCGAACTCAACCACGCCCTGCCCGATGTGCTGGCCGCCTGCCAATGCGCGGGCTTTGACTTGATCGTGGTCGAAACCTCGGGCATCGGCCAGGGCGACGCCGCCATCGTGCCGTTGGTGGATGTGCCCATGTACGTGATGACGCCCGAGTTCGGCGCCGCCAGCCAGCTCGAAAAAATCGACATGCTCGACTTTGCCGAGTTCGTGGCCATCAACAAGTTCGACCGCAAGGGCGCCCAAGACGCGCTGCGCGACGTGGCCAAGCAAGTGCAGCGCAACCGCAATGCCTTCAACGTGATGCCCGACACCATGCCCGTGTTCGGCACCATGGCCAGCCGCTTCAACGATGACGGCGTGACCGCGCTGTACCAGGCGTTGAAGCCGCGCCTGGCCGATCTGGGGCTGGCACTCAAACCCGGCATCCTGAAGCCGGTGAGCACCCGGCACAGCACGCAGCAAACGGCCATCGTGCCCGGCGCGCGGGTGCGCTACCTGGCCGAGATTGCCGACACCGTGCGCGGCTACAAGAAGCGTGCGCGCGAGCAGGCCACCCTGGCGCGCGAGGTGCAGCAATTGCGCGCCGCCGCGTGCATGCTCGCGCAAAGCAAACCCGACAAGCCGCGCGCAGCCGAAGCGGCGCTCGACCTGGCCGTGAAGCGTGAAGCGCAGCTGGATGCCGCGGCGAGAAAGCTGCTCGCCATGTGGCCGCGCATGCAGCAAGACTATGCCGGCGACGAATACGTGGTGAAGATCCGCGACAAGGAACTGCGCACGCCGCTCACATCCACCACCCTTTCCGGCACCAAGGTGCGCAAGGTGGCGCTGCCGCAGTATGAAGACCATGGCGAAGTCCTGAAATGGCTGCTGCTCGATAACGTGCCCGGCAGCTTCCCGTTCAGCGCCGGTACCTTTGCCTTCAAGCGCGAGAACGAAGACCCCACGCGCATGTTCGCCGGCGAGGGCGATGCGTTCCGCACCAACAAACGTTTCAAATTACTTTCAGAAGGCATGCCGGCCAAGCGGCTGAGCACGGCGTTCGATTCCGTCACGCTGTACGGCAACGACCCCGACTTGCGGCCCGATATCTACGGCAAGGTGGGCAACTCGGGCGTGAGCATCGCCACGCTCGAAGACATGAAGGTCTTGTACTCGGGCTTCGACCTCACCGCGCCGAACACCAGCGTGAGCATGACCATCAACGGCCCGGCGCCCAGCATCCTGGCGATGTTCATGAACACCGCCATCGACCAGAACCTCGACAAGTTCCGCTCTGACAACAAGCGCGAACCCACCGACGACGAAGCGCAGAAGATTCGCCAATGGGTGCTGGCCAACGTGCGCGGCACGGTGCAGGCCGACATCCTGAAGGAAGACCAGGGCCAGAACACCTGCATCTTCAGCACCGAGTTCAGCCTCAAGGTGATGGGCGACATTGCGCAGTACTTCGTGCACCACGATGTGCGCAATTTCTATTCCGTTTCAATCAGCGGCTATCACATCGCCGAAGCCGGCGCCAACCCGATCAGCCAACTGGCCTTCACGTTGAGCAACGGGTTCACGTTTGTTGAGGCCTACCTGGCGCGCGGCATGCACGTTGACGAATTCGCGCCCAACCTGAGCTTCTTCTTCAGCAACGGCATGGACCCGGAATACACCGTGCTGGGCCGCGTGGCGCGGCGCATCTGGGCCGTGGCGCTGCGCGACAAATACGGCGCCAACGAACGCAGCCAGAAGCTCAAATACCACGTGCAGACCAGCGGGCGCAGCCTGCATGCGCAGGAGATCCAGTTCAACGACATCCGCACCACGCTGCAAGCGCTGATTGCGGTGTACGACAACTGCAACAGCCTGCACACCAATGCGTTCGACGAAGCCATCACCACGCCCACCGAAGACAGCGTGCGCCGCGCCATGGCGATCCAGCTCATCATCAACCGTGAATGGGGTTTGGCCAAAAACGAGAACCCTAACCAGGGCGCTTTCATCATCGATGAGCTGACCGAGCTGGTGGAAGAGGCGGTGCTGGCCGAGTTTGAAAAGATCACCGAACGCGGCGGCGTGCTCGGCGCCATGGAAACCGGCTACCAGCGCAGCAAGATCCAGGAAGAGAGCATGCATTACGAGATGCTCAAACACACCGGCGAGTACCCCATCATCGGCGTCAACACCTTCCGCAACCCGCACGGCGAGGCCGCGGTGCAAACGCTGGAGCTGGCGCGTTCAACGGATGATGAAAAACAGTCGCAGTTGAAACGCCTGCAAGACTTCCACGCCCGCCACGCCGCTGCTGCACCGGCCGTGCTCAAGCGCCTGCAGCAAACGGTGATCGACGACGGCAACGTGTTCGAAGTGCTGATCGACGCCGTGCGCTGCTGCTCGCTGGGGCAGATCACCAACGCGCTGTTCGAGGTGGGCGGGCAATACCGCCGCAGCATGTGAGGCCTGATCAACCCAGCAAGCCAGCCAATTCAACCTGCTCCCACTGCCCCGCCATGGCCCCGCCATGCACCAGCATGCGGCGCGCCACACGTGGGCCGAGCACGGCAGCCACGCGGTTCAGCGCCAGCAGCCATTCGCGTTGCACGGTCTGGCCTGACTTGACTTCCACCAGGCCCAGTTCGCCGGGCTGCAAGCCGTATTCAACCAGCAGATCCACCTCCTGCCCGTTGCTGTCGCGGTAGAAATGCAGGCCCGGCACGAAGCCCTGGTTGAGGGCGTGCTTGGCAAACTCGTTGACCACCAGGTTTTCAAACAGCGCGCCACGCAGGGGGTGGCTGGCAACGTGGCCGGGTTCACGGATGCCCAGCAACCAGGCCGCCAGGCCCACGTCGC
>JAYUQE010000242.1:0-4141 GCA_043756905.1 Burkholderiales bacterium
CAGCGCCACTTCCATCGGCAAGGCCAGCGCTTTCAGGCCCAGCGCGGCGCCATACGCGCCCAGGCCGAAGTAGGCCGCGTGGCCGAAGGAATGCATGCCCGCCGGGCCCATCAGGAAGTGCAGGCTGGCGGCGAACAGCACGGCGACCAGCAGGTCGATCATCAACACCGCCAGGTAGGGGTAGCTGCCATGCAGCAGCGGCAACAGCGCCAGGGCCAGCAGCGCCACGGCGCCCAGCATTTGCCACAGGCGCGGCAGGCGGCGCAGCGGCGGGTCGATGGCGGCCTGTGCGCGCACCGCGCCTTGCGCCTTGCCGAACAAGCCATACGGCCGCCAGACCAGCACCACGGCCATTACCAAAAATTCCGCCACCAGGGTGAGCTTGCTCAAGGGGAACGGCGCGCCAAACAAGTCGATCGAGCCGGCAGCGATGCAGAACGCCTTCACCAGCGCAATGATCAGGCTGGCCACGAAGGCGCCGCCGATCGAGCCCATGCCACCCACCACCACCACCACGAAGGCCTCGCCCACCACTGCCAGGTCGAGCCCCAAGTTGGCCGGCTCGTGCGGCATCTGCAAGGCCCCGCCCAGCGCGGCCAAAAAAGTGCCCAGCGCAAACACGCCGGTGAACAGCCAGCGCTGGTTCACGCCCAACGCGGCGGCCATGTCGCGGTCTTGCGTGGCCGCGCGCACCAGCAGGCCAAAGCGGGTGCGCGCCAGCAGCAGCCAGAGCAACGCCAGCACCAAGGGGCCGATGGCGATGAGCAACAGGTCGTAGGTGGGGAAGGGCTGGCCCAGCAGCTCGACAGCGCCCTTCAGGCCCGGCGCCTTTGGCCCGAGCAAGTCTTCAGGCCCCCACAGCTTCAGCGCCAGATCCTTGAACACCAGCACCAGCGCAAAGGTGGCGAGCAGTTGATACAGCTCGGGCGCGGCGTACAGGCGCTTGAGCACCAGCATCTCCACCACCGCGCCGAGCACCGCCACGGCCAGCGCGGCCAGCAGCACCGCGCCCCAGAAGCCCAGCGGCCCGCTACCTAACGTTTCAGTCAAGGCAACCGCCGCATAGAGCCCGAGCATGTAGAACGAGCCGTGCGCGAAGTTGACGATGCGGGTGACGCCAAAGATCAGGCTCAGCCCGCTGGCCACCAGGAACAAGGAAGACGCCGCTGCCAGCCCGGTGAGGGTTTGCAGCAGCAGGGAAGACAGGGTCATACCCCCGTCGTCAACGGGTGTGCGGGCTCAATCTGCCGGCCGCAGTGACTTCACTTCCTCGGCGCTGGGCAGGTACTTGGCGCCGTCGAGGTAGCGGTAGTCCACCATCACGCCCTTGCCGCCTTCGAGCTGGGTCTTGCCCAGGTAGGCACCCATGGTGGACTGATGGTCGCTGGCGCGGTAGGTGATGGGGCCGAAGGGCGACATCAGGCTCAGGCCCTTGAAGGCGGCGATCAGCTTTTCAGTTTCCGCCGACTTGGCCTTGCGCAAGCCTTCAGCGAGCGACCAGATCGTGGTGTAGCCCACCACCGAGCCGAGCTTCGGGAATTCCTTGTACTTGTTGTAGTAGGCCAGGAAGAACTTCTTGTGCTCGGGCGTCTGGATGCCGTAATACGGGTAGCCGGTGACGACCCAGCCCACGGGCGCTTCATCGCGCAGCGGGTCCAGGTATTCGGGCTCGCCGGTGAGCAGGCTCACCACTTCGCGGCCCTTGAACAGGCCGCGGGTGTTGCCCTCACGCACAAAGCGCGACAGGTCGGCGCCGAACAGCACGTTGAAGATGGCGTCGGGCTTGGCATCGGCCAAGGCTTGAGACACGGCACCGGCGTCCAGGCGGCCCAGCGGCGGCGCCTGTTCGGCCACGAACTCCACATCGGGCTGCGCCTTCTTCAGCATCGCCTTGAAGGTGGCCGCGGCCGATTGGCCGTACTCGTAATTCGGGTAGACGATGGCCCAGCGCTTCTTGTTCATCTTCGCCGCTTCGGGCACCAGCATGGCCACCTGCATATAAGTGTTGGGGCGCAGGCGGAAGGTGTAGCGGTTACCGTTTTGCCAAGTGATCTTGTCCGTTAACGGCTCGGCGGCGAGGAAAAAAACCTTGCGCTGCTTGGCAAAGTCAGTCACCGCAAGGCCGATGTTCGACAAGAAGGTGCCGGTGATCAGCGCCACGCCTTCGCGCGACACCAGTTCTTCGGCCACGCGCACCGCGTCGCCCGGGTTGCCGTTGTCGTCGCGCGAAATGACTTGCAGCTTCTTGCCCAGCACGCCGCCCGAGGCGTTGACTTCTTCAACCGCCAGCTCCCAGCCCTTTTTGTACGGCTCCAGGAAGGCGGGTTGGGCCTTGTAGCTGTTGATCTCGCCGATCTTCAGCGTGTCCTGTGCGATGGCTGGGGCTTGCCAGGCCACGGCGGCCACGGTAAGAGCGGCGAACCAGGTCTTCTTCATGAAATGCACTCCAGTGAAATGAAACGTTGGATCGTGAAGTCAGGCCGCAATGTCGGCCGACTGAATGCGCTTGACGCCGGCCTTGGTCATCTGCGCCCAGGCTGCTTTGAGCGAGCCGTTCAGGTCGATGCCGCGGCAGGCGTCTTCGATCACGCTGGCGCCAAAGCCGGCCTTGCGCGCGTCCAGCGCCGTCCAGGCGACGCAAAAGTCGGTGGCCAGGCCGCAGACATAAACCTGGTTGATGCCGCGCGCCTTCAGGTAGGCGGCCAGGCCGGTGCTGGTCTTGCGGTTGGCTTCCATGAAGGCGGAATAGCTGTCGGTGTCTTGGTGGAAGCCCTTGCGGATGATGAGCTGGGCCTTCGGAATGGCCAGGTCCTTGTGCAGGTTTGAATCGGCCGTGCCCTGCACGCAATGGTCGGGCCACAACACCTGGGTGCCGTAGCTCAGTTGGGTGGTTTCGAACGGCTTCTTGCCGCCATGCGCCGAGGCGAACGAGACGTGGCCGGCGGTGTGCCAGTCCTGCGTCAGCACGATGTTTTCAAACGCGCCGGCCAGCTTGTTGATGATCGGCACCACAGCCTCGCCATCCTTCACCGCCAGCGTGCCGCCGCTGACGAAGCAGTTCTGCACGTCGATGACCAGCAGCACGCTCTTGCTGCCGGGTTTGACGGCGCCTGCGCTGCGCGCCGCGCCATGCAGGCCCAGCAGCATGATGCCGGCGGCGCCGACGAAAGCTCTGCGTTGGATCGTGTTCATCGCTGCTCCTGAGTGATCTCTAACGTTGACCGTCAAACTGCGCAATCTCGCTGGCCTGCAGGCCGCCCACCCGGGCATGCGGGCGTGGCCCCGTTGCCATGGCCTGCACGAACATGATCTCGTCAGCCCGCGGCGCATCGGGCACACACACCACCACACCGTCGAAATGGCTACGCACATAGGCCGCCACGCGGTGGTGCAGGGGAATGTCGATGCTGGCCCCCATGGCGCCCAGCTTGGTGGCCGAGGGCACGATGGCGTGCGAACCCGCGATGCGGTCGCGCATGCAATAGCCGCCCGGCAAGTGCCACAAATGGCCGTGCTCGATTTCGCCGGCGCTGCCCACCAACCCACCCTTGCCGTAGCTTTGAATGTTCTGTGCGCCGCCCAACGCCGCAATGAGCCGGTCCGCCATGTCCAGGCCCAGCGGCTTCAAGGCTTCCATGAACGGCTGGATGTCGGGCACATGGCGCCCGGCATAGGGGTTGTGGATGACCGCAGCCACCCAGCCGCGCTGCAACGGCTGCGCCAGGCGCTGGCCGCCGTCGTGCCACACGTCTTCAATGCTGAGCACGAACTTGCGCACGCTCACTTCGGGCTGGCTGCCTTGGGCGGGATACAGCATGGGGTTTTGGCGGGCGGATGCCGCAGGGTTGCTGACCAAGCGCGATCATGCCCCACGCGGCGCTGTGGGCGCATGGGGTTGAGCCGGAGTGGCCGGCGGCTGTCGCACCATCACTGCGACGCCAAGCCCGGGCCGCCGCGACGGGCCAGCGGAGAGGGTTGGCGATCAGACGTTTTGCCCTCAAGGTAAAAAATCTTCCAGCGTCTGGCCACAACGCAGGCCATCGATCTGGGCAAAGTGCGCGTCGCGTGTGAGCAGCGCGGCGCCATGTTCGAGCGCGCTGGCGGCGATCCACAAGTCGTTGGTCGGGATCGGCTGGCCTTT
>JAYUQE010000243.1:0-11892 GCA_043756905.1 Burkholderiales bacterium
GCCCTGGCCACGCTCGACACCAACACCCACCTGCACGTGAGCTTCGACGTCGACTTCCTCGACCCCGACATCGCCCCCGGCGTGGGCACCACCGTGCCCGGCGGGCCCAGCTATCGCGAGGCGCAGTTGTGCATGGAGATGATCGCTGACAGCGGCCGCATGGCCAGCCTGGACGTGATGGAACTCAACCCGGCGCTGGATGTGCGCAACCAGACCGCCGAGCTGGCGGTGGATTTGATCGAGAGCCTGTTCGGCAAGAGCACCTTGATGCGCGAGCGGTCGTAGCGGGCGTGTTTGCATGCCGCGCTGCGGCGCGTATGCTCATCCGCTTCCAGGCTCGACAAGGAACGACCATGACGCTGTGCCCCATTGCCCTCGCCGTTGGCTGCAAGAAGTGCCCGGCGTTTTCGGTCTGCCCGGTCAAGAGCGTGATCGGCGACATGCCCAAGACGCCTGAGACCAAACCCGAGCCGCCGCAGAAGAAAAAGTAATTCAGCAGTCGAGCTGCACTGCCTGCAAGGGTGGGCCGCCGACCCCGTCGGTCACCACCACCAGCGTGCGCATGCGCCGGCCGGCTTCACCCCGGCGCGGTGCGCCCAGGCTGAGGCTCGGTGTTTCGTTGGTATTCCAGGCCGGCAGTTGCTCGTAGCGCCGCACCACATGGTCGTGGCGCAAGGTATGGCCGCTGTTTTCACCCGAGCGCACCACACTGGCATGGCCGTCTTCCAGCGCCGCCCACCACAGGCCAAGCTGCGACGGCGCGCCGCGTAGCGCCTGCACCGTGGCCAGCACCGTTTCATCGCCCTGGCGCTTCAGGCTGATGGCCACCACGGCAGCGCCCGCGGCCCGGGGCCCAGCAAAAGTCCCAGTGCTGCGCTTCCAGTCGCGGCCGTTGAGCAGCAGTTGCGGCGTGTACTCGAAGCGCGCACCCGAATGCGCGCGCTGCGCCGCCTGGCGCTGGCTGAAGCGGGGGTCGCCAAAGCGGTCTTTCCAACCGAGCCGGTCCCAGTAGTCGACGTGAAAGGCGGCCACCAGCACGTCGGCGCGGCCATTCAGGCTTGATGCAAAACGATCCGCCGGTGGGCAGGAATCGCAGCCTTCTGACGTGTAGAGCTCGATCAGCGCCATCTGCTGCGCCGCGCTGCGCACCTGGCAGGTTTGGCCCGCAGCGGGCAAGGCGGTGAGCACGGCGCCACAGAAGGCAAACGCCACGGCCATCAATCTGCGCAACTGCATGGTGTGAACCTCGCGGCGGGCTGGGAGCGGTGAGTCGCGCGCGCCGCGGGCAGCCTTACACGCCGCCGCGAAGCAAGCGCCCCGGCAACACACCGGTGGCTTGGCCATCTTCGTAAATCGGCAGCCCGGCCACCAGCGTGGCCAGGTAGCCGCGGGCCTTTTGCAGCAGCCGCTTGCCGCCAGCCGGCAGGTCGTAGGCCATGTACGGCGCGTCGCAACTCAAGCGCGCATAGTCGATCAGGTTGATGTCGGCCTTGTAGCCCGCGCGCAGCAGGCCGCGGCCTTGCAGGCCGTACACCGCCGCGGTGTGCGACGTCTGCCGGCGCACGATGTCTTCCAACCCGAGCAAGGGGCCGCGGCAACGGTCGCGCGTCCAGTGCGTGAGCATGAATGTGGGCAGGCCGGCGTCGGTGATGTAGCCCACGTGCGCGCCACCGTCACCCAGGCTGATCATGGTTTGCGGGTGTTGCAGCAACTGGTGCAGGTGAGAGAAATCGTGGTAGCTGTAGTTGAAGATCGGAAAGTAGATCAGGCCCGCGCCGCCATCGGCCATCAACCACTCGTACACCACTTCGAACGGGCTGATGCCACGCGCGTGGGCCACGGCGGCGGCGTGCTCATCGGGTGCGGGCTCGTAGTTCGGCGCCGCGGGGTCGATGCGGTACATCTTGTCAAAGCTGCGCAGCATGAACGCCGCGCGTGGGTCTTTCAGCTCGGGCGCTTCGGCCAGCAGGCGGGCTTTTACCTGCGGCTGGCGCAAGCGTTCGATGCGAGCCTCAATTGAATCGTTAACCGTTTCACGCCAAGTGCCGTGGAAGTGAAACGGGTGCGACGATGCGCGCCAGCCATACAGCACACCCGCCGGGCGGCCGGGAATGCTGCCGATCAACGGCACGCCTTGCGCACGCGCTTCATCCAGCCTGGCCACCAGGCTCTTCCACAAGTCGGGCGCCTGGTCGATCTGTTGCAGGTTGAACAGCACCGGGCGCTTGGTTTCGCGCGCCAGGTCCATCATCCATTCGGCCTCGGCGGGCATGTCGATGTGGTTGCTGGTCATCTGGAACACGCCGCGGCCCTCTTGGCCCAGCACGCGGCCGAGGCCAAAGACTTCATCGCGGTTGGCATTCGTGCCCGGCACCAGCACACCGTCAGCGCCGCGGTGGATCAGCGTGCGCGAGGTTGAAAACCCCAGCGCCCCGGCGCGCAGCCCGGCGCGCAGTTCAGCCGCCATGGCGGCAATGTCATCGCCTGTGGCCACGCTGTCTTCGGCCGCGCCGCGCTCGCCCATGGCATACACCCGCAGCGCACCGTGCGGCACTTGCGTGCCCACGTCCACCGCCAGCGGCTTGCGCGCCAATGCATCCATGTACTGCGCGAAGGTTTCCCATTCCCAGTGAATGCCTTCGGCCAAGGCGGCACCAGGGATGTCTTCCACGCCTTCCATCAGGCCGATCAGCCACTCACGCCGGTCGGGCTTCACCGGCGCAAAGCCCACACCGCAGTTGCCCATCACCACGGTGGTGACGCCGTGCCAGGACGACGGCGTGACGTACGGATCCCACGTCACCTGCCCGTCGTAGTGGGTGTGCACATCGACCCAGCCCGGCGTGACGAGTGCGCCCGCCACGTTGATCTCACGCCGCGCCGCGCCGGCCTTGCCGCCCACCTGCGTGATCAGGCCGGCATCGATGGCGACATCGCCATTGAAGCGCGGCGCGCCGCTGCCGTCGACCACCGTGCCGCCGCGTATCACCAGGTCGTGCATTGCAGTGCCTTTGATATTGTTCCGAGCGCAGTCTAGCGCCCGGCCCGCTGCATCTGGCCGCCGCCACGGGCGGCGCTGCTGGCTCAACCCGCCGCGCGCAGCACCAGCACCGCGTTCGTGCCGCCAAAGGCAAACGAGTTCGACAGCATCGTTCGCGCCGGCACGTTGGCGCGCGCCATGTTGGGCACGTAGTCGAGGTCGCAGTCGGGGTCGGGTTCACGCAAGTGCATGGTGGGCAGCGCCACGGCATGCTGCATGGCCAGCAACGACAACACGCACTCCAGCGCGCCGGCCGCGCCGAGCAAGTGCCCGTGCATGGCCTTGGTGGCGCTGATCGGCAGGCGCGCCGCATGCTCGCCGAACACCACGCGGATGGCCGCGGTTTCGGCCACGTCATTGGCCTGCATGCCCGTGCCGTGGGCGTTGATCGCGTCGATGTCTTGCACCGCGCTGCCGGCGGCCTGCAGCGCCGCACGCATCGCCGCCACCTGCCCGGCGATGCTGGGCCGGGTGATGTGCTGGGCATCGTTGGACAGGCCATAGCCGATGATCTCGCCCTGAATCCTGGCCCCGCGCGCATGCGCCCGCTCCCAAGGCTCGATGACCAGCATGGCCGCGCCTTCGCCCAGCACCATGCCGCTGCGGTCTTTTGAAAACGGCCGGCACGACGCTGACGGTTCACTGGCATCCACCGTGGCCAAGGTGTGCAAGGCCTCCCAGGCCTTCAGCGAGCCGGGCGACAAGGGCGCCTCGGCGCCGCCGGCGATGACCAGGTCGAGCTGGCCGCTGGCCACGCGCAGCCAGGCCTCGCCGATCGCCACCGCAGCCGATGAACACGCGGTGGAATAGGTCAAGTTCGGCCCGGTCAGTTGGTGCTCGATGCCGATCCACGCCGCCGCTGCGTTGTGCATGCCCATCAGCACGGTGAACGGCTTGATGCGGTCGGACGGGTCGCCGTACAGCGTCTTGTAGCCGGCGTCCATGGTGAGCGTGCCGCCCATGCCGGTGCCCACGAACACGCCGGCGCGAGCCAGGTCCAGCCCGGCCAACGCATCGACCGAAGCGGCCACGGCCTGGTTCGCCGCGAACACAGCCATCGCGCTGAAACGGTCGAGCATGCGCAGCCGGGTGGCATCGAAGTGCGCAGCCTCGTCGAACGGCGACGTGGCCGCCAGCGGTGCGGCCAGCCGGGCGGAAAAGGGTGTGTCCAACAGGTGAACGGCACTGTGGCCGGCCTGGGCATGGGCAAACAACTGCGCACAGTCGTTGCCCAAGGGCGAGACGACGCCGATGCCGCTGACCGCCACCCGCCTCATGTCGCGCGCAACGCCGCCGCCTGGCGCTCGGTTGGCACCGCGGCCGCGCTCTGCACGGCCACCAGTTCATCGATGTGGCGCACCACATCGCGCAGCGTGTTCAGGTTCACGGGTTGCGCCGGCAGCTTGATCTGGAACGCATCTTCAATGCTCCACAGCAGTTCAACCGTGGCCAGCGAATCGATGCCCAGGTCGGCCAGGTTCGCATCCAGCCCCAGGCGCTCGGGCGGCAGCTTGTAGTCGGTGATCAGGATGTTGCGCAAGCGTTCCAAGGTTGTGCTCATGTCGTTCCTTTCGTGGCGGCATCAAGGTGCCGGCGCGGCCGTGGCGGCGGTTGAGGTGGATGTGCCGGCCAACCTGCCGGTCAATGCGCCGGATGACGTGGCGGCCGATGTGGCGGCTGATGGGGCAACCGATGGGGCAAACGATGTGCCGCCAGCCGCCGGCACGGCGCTGGCTGCCAGCTCGGCCCGCTGCACCTTGCCGCCCCAGCGCGCGCCTTGCGTCAACAACCCGGGCCAGCGCCGCGCCAACGCGATCAGTGCCGCGGACCAGCCTGGCCGCATGGCGGCATGCGCGAACACGGCGGCCAGCCGCAGGCGGGGCGCAAACTGGCGCCGCCACTGCGCCGCGTACTGGCGTTGCAACTGCGCCTGCATGGCCGCACCCGGCGTCAGCAGCGCCGCCTGGTGGCGCAGCAGCAGCGAACTGAGCAAGGCGGCGGACTGCAACGCCATGCTGATGCCTTCACCGAGGATCGGGTGTGCCTCGGCCGCAGCGTTGCCGATTCTGAAATGCTCGTCGTCAGCGCTCACGCGAACGCCGGTGTCCAGCGGCCCGCAGGCCAGCCACGGGCCCGCGCGCTGCGCGCCGTGCAAGGCCTGCTGCACGCCGGTGCATTCGCGCTGCAACCAGGCTTGCACGGCATCGCCGGCGCGCAGCCCGGGCGCGGCGCCGCGCAGCTCGCTCAGGCGGCTGCGGCGGATGCAGCAGGCCACGGTGGTGATGCCGCCATCGCCCACGACCATGCCGCCATAGCCCCCGTTGAGCGCCAGGACGCTGATCGCACCCTCGCTCAGCGTGGTGCCGGTAAAGGTGGCCTTGAACGCAAACAAGTCACCGGCACTGCGCGCCAAACGGCGCCGGGCCTGCGCCGACGGCAGTTCCTCCCACGAGCCGTGGGCATCGATCACCACCGGCGCGCGCAGCCGCAACAGCGTGGCCGACGCCATTGAACGCAGCTCGCAATGCCAGGCGCCGGCGCTGCCCAGAATGGCCTGCACGCGCCAGGGCTGCAGCACGTCGGCGCCTACCGCGCGGGCCTGCTCCAGCAGCAGCGTGTCCAGCGTTTCACGCCCCAGCGCGCGGCCCCAGGGGTGGCGCGCTGCGTTGGTTGCGGGCAAGTCGGCCGTGACGGCGCTGTCGCCACGCAGCAGCCGCACCTGCCGCAGCGCCGGGCCGGCGCTGGCCTCGAACGCGGCGCCGATGCCCAGCGCTTCCAGCAGCGGCAGGTTGCTCGCGGCAATGCATTCCCCGCACACCTTGGTGCGCGGAAAGGGCTGGCGCTCAACCAGCGCCACGGCCCAGCCGGCGCGGGCCAGCAGAATCGCCGCGGCCGAACCCGCCGGGCCGGCGCCGACGATGATGGCGTCGTACTTGGTGCGCGGGCCGGGCTGCATCAGTCGCCTTGCAGGCGCTGCGCGCTGAAGCAATGGCTGAACAGGCCGGCGCCGACTTCCCGACATTGCCACGCGGTGTGCGCGGCGCGCCAGCGCTGCGTGAGTTCGGTGCCGCGAAAGCCTGCCGCCACGCTCAGCACCGCGTCTTGCCGCGTCACCGCATTGGCGCCCAGGGCGCCCACCAGGTGGCTACCGGCCTGCGCCAGCCAGCCGCGGTGCGGCTCGCAGGCGAAGAAGCGTTGCCCACTGGCGGCCACGCCGGCCAGCAGCGCGGCCAGCGCCGGACCTTCGAAGTGGTGCAGGAACAGGCTGGTGGTGATGAGGTCCCAGGCCGGCGCGCCGGCGCCGGTGTGGCGGTGAGTGACGCGCGCCGCCCAGTCGAGCGCGTCAGTCACCTCAACCGTTGTGCTCCAACCCATTGCCGCATAGCCGGCGCGGGTGGCGGGGCTGACGAGGGCTTGGCGGTCGAGCAGGGTCAGCGCCACCTGCGGCCAGGCCGGCACCAGCGCGCGCGCCACGCCCAGCAACAGCGTGCCATCCCCGGCACCCAGCTCCAGGATCTTCAGCGGCGCGCGCGAACGCGGCGTAGGCACCAGGGCTTGCCAGCCCCGGGCCGTGATGGATCGCGTGCCCATTGCGCGGTGAATGCGCACCAGGTCGCGGCGCGAACGCTGCGCCGCGGGGTCTTGCGGCGCCAGGTGGTCGAGCGCTTCGGCGGCCACGAGCCGGTGCAACGTCATCCCGCCGCCCCGCGCATCACTGCACCTGCAACAAAGCACCGTGGCAACTGAACCCCGCGCCGAATGACGACAGCCACCACCAGCCGCCCGGCGCGCCGTCGGCCAACGCGGCTTCGAGCACGAAATAGACGAACGCGCTGGACAGGTTGCCGTGCGCGCGCAGCATCGCCGCGCTGTGGCGCAGGTCGCCGGGTTGCAATTCGAGGCGCCGTTGCAGCGCTTGCAGCACGTCACGGCCGCCGGCATGCACGATCCAGGCGTTCACGTCACCGGGGTGCAGGCCGGCGCGGCCGAGTACGGTGGCCAGCACCTGCTGCGCATAGGCGGCCGCCAGCTCGGGCACGGCGCGCGTGAGCACGTTGCGCAGCATGCCGTCGCGCTGCTCGAACATCAGCGCGCTGCGCTGCGCCGGCTCGACCAGCGAGGTGCTGTCCAACCATTCGATGCGGCGCCCAGTCATGGCGGCCTGGCGCGACAACACGGCCGCGCCTGCGCCGTCGCCGAACAGGCAGGCGCTGATCAGCACACCTGGATCGTTATCAAGGTACATCGCCGCACTGCTCACTTCGACGCAAACCGACAGCACCTGTTCGCAGCGGCCGCCGCCCAGCAAGGCGTGGCCGATCTGCATGTTGGGCAGCGCCGCCGCACAGCCCTGGCCCACCAGGTCGAACGCCTGCACATCGGCGCGCAGGCCCAGGCGCTCGACCACATGGCCACTCAGGCCCGGGCACAGGGTGCCGGTGCAGGTGCTCACGATGACGGCGTCAATTTGTGCCGGCGCCACGTCGGCATGAGCGAGCGCCTGCACAGCAGCCTGCGCCGCCAGCGCCGGGGCGTGAGTGGCGAAGCGCTGCGCCAGGGTGTTGGGGTCGATCGTGAACACGTCTTCGAGCGCCGCCACGGTGAGGTGGCTTGTCTCGATGCCGTTGTCGCGTTGCAGCACCGAGCGTGCGATGAGGTGGGCGCGTTCGTCCAGGCGCACGAACCAGGCCGAGCGCTCGAACGCCGCCAGGCACTCGGCCTTGGTGTAGCGCTGCGGCGGGTGCGCCGTGCCCAGGCCAACGATGTGCATCGCTCAGCGCGCTGCCATGGCGGCTTCGCGTTCGGGGTGGCGGTGCTTGCCCAGCGCGGTGATGAAGCGGGCCGCCGCTTGTTCGGCCGCGGCGGCGGCGGCCAGCACGATGCCCGGGTCGGCCTGGCCGCCCGGCAGCTTGGCCACCACGCCGGCGCGCTCGAGCAGCGTCTGCGACGCGCCCAGCACCAGGATGGTCTTGCCGTGCCAGTACTGGTTGGAGATGAAGTTCATCACCTCCACATAGCCGCTCAGCTTGGCCAAGGCGGCCGCACCGTCGGGCAGCACCAGGCCGTCGAACAACACGGGGGCCGCATTCTCGAACGTGGCGCTGGCTTGCAGCGGCACACCACTCGTGCACTTCACCGACCCCAGCCGCGAGGCAATCAGGTGTGTGGTTGCGCCCGCCTCGTGCAACGCGGCCTGCACGGCCAGGACGGCCGCGCCATCCACACCATCGGCCAGCAAGATGGCCACGCTGCGCGTGCGCACGCCGCCGTCACCCGGCAGCGCGGTCAGCGACAACGCAGGTGATTTGGCGACTTCGGGCCTGGCCGGTTGGGCCAACACCCTGGCCATGGCCGGCGGCACGGCGATGCCCAGCCCCTGCGCCACAGCAGCAGCAAGATGTTCTGAAACGTTAACCAGCGAGGCCACCATGCGCTCGCGGATCGCCGGCACCGTGAGCTTGCTCAGCTCGAAACGAAAGCCGCCCACGATGTGCGCTTGCTCCACCGCGGTCTGGCTGTTGTAGAACAGCGTGGCCTGGGTGTAGTGGTCGGCAAATTTCTCGGGCTTGCCGCGCAGTTTGTCGCCTTGCACCGGCTGCGGGAACGACACGAAGCCGGCGCTGCCGGCCCGGAACGGGCAGCCCCCCGCCCAGCGGTTCCAGTGCACCCAGCGAATTGGGCTCTTAGGCCACGCGCCCGCGCGGCACGGCCAGGCGGTGCAGGCCATCGCGCTGGTTGTTGCGCACGGGCACCAGCGGCGCGTTGATGGGCAGCTCGTGAAAGTTGACACCCCCCAGCCGCGTGATTTGCGTGTCGATGTACGAGTGGATGCGCCCGGCCAGCAGCGGGTCGTTGCTGAAGTCGATGCCCGGCACCACGTGCGCGGTGCAAAAGGCCACCTGCTCGGTTTCAGCAAAGAAGTTGCCGGGGTTGCGGTCGAGCACCATGCGGCCCACGGGCGTCACGGGCACCAGCTCTTCGGGGATCAGCTTTGTGGCGTCGAGCACATCGAAGCTGAAGCCTTCGGCCTGCGCCTCGGTGAAGACTTGCAGGCCCAGCTCCCATTCGGGGTATTCACCGGCCTCGATGGCTTCCCACAAGTCGCGGCGGTGGAAGTCGGGGTCGGCGCCGGCGATCTTCACCGCCTCGTCCCACACCAACGAGTGCGTGCCTAACTTCGGTTTCCAGTGGAACTTGACGAAGCGCGACTCACCTTGGGCATTCACCAGCCGGTAGGTGTGCACGCCAAAGCCTTGCATCATGCGCAGGCTGCGCGGAATGCCGCGGTCGGACATCACCCACATCAACGTGTGCAGCATCTCGGGCATCAGCGAGGCGAAGTCCCAGAACGTGTCGTGCGCCGACGCCGCCTGCGGCATGCCGTTGTACGGCTCGGGCTTCACGGCGTGGATCAGGTCGGGGAACTTGATCGCGTCTTGAATGAAGAACACCGGGATGTTGTTGCCCACCAGGTCCCAGTTGCCTTCATCGGTGTAGAACTTCACGGCAAAGCCGCGCACGTCGCGCGCCGTGTCGGCCGAGCCGCGCTCGCCGGCAACGGTGGAAAAGCGCACAAACACCGGCGTGAGCTTGCCCGCAGCCTGGAAGGGGGCGGCGCGGGTGAGTTCCGTCAATGGTTTGTAGGCCTCGAAGAAGCCATGTGCCGCCGAGCCGCGCGCATGCACGATGCGCTCAGGGATGCGCTCGTGGTCGAAGTGCGTGATCTTCTCGCGCAGGATGAAGTCTTCCAGCAGCGTGGGGCCGCGCAGGCCGGCCTTGAGCGAATGCTGGTTGTCGCCAATGACCACGCCCTGGTTGGTGGTCAGCGCCTGCTCGGGCGCGCCTGCGGCCGCACCCGGCGCACCACCTGGCGCATCACCCGGCGCACCACCCGGCACGGCGCTGCTGCGGGCCGGCTTGGGTGGCTTGGTGGCGGCTGGCTTGGCGGCTGGTTTCGTTGCTGGCTGTGTCTTCATCGTTGAGATCCCGTCCGTTGGCTATTTGCTGGCGCTGGCCCGCTTCAAGGTGATCGTTCCGCGTATCGGCCTGTGCCGTGCGGCGGCCAGGCGGGGTTGATCGCGCGGCGGCGCCATCGCGCCGGCGGTCAACACCTTGCCCGGGGGTGGCGAGCCTTCGGCCGTGAAGGCCGCCTGTTGCTGCGCCAGGGTGGCCGGTACGCTTGGCGCCGTGACGGTGGTCTTGGTCATGCTGGGTTCCTTTTTGCGCGGGTGAATACGGCAACGGCGCGCCACAGCGGCCGCCACGAAGCAAGTGGCCGGCCCGGTATGGCGGCTCACTTGCAGCGCCTTTTTAGGGTGGCGCCAAAGTGCCGTCTGTATCGCAGCGCACATTGCGCAGCGGGTAGGAAGGCGACTACGCGCGAACGCGGCGCCGCCCTGCCGCGCCGGCCCGGCCGCGGGCGCAGACTGCTCGTCTTTCACCGGAGCAACCATGGCCCAACGCGCACGCATCACGGGCAAGGTGGAGTACCGCGAAGGCGACGGAGCGAATATCAGGATCCGCCCAGGTCCTTGCGAAGTGGAAGTGACGGCGCTCGACGCCACCATCAGCTGGAGCGACGGCGACACGCATGGCTCGACGGCCATTCCACTGGCCGACTTCAAGCACCACCTGGCAAGCCGTGCGATCGAATGGATCGAGCCCCACGGCACCTGACCAGCGCCTGGCTGCCACAGGCCCGGACCCCGGCACACCAGCCGCCGCTTGGTGTCAGCCGCGTGCAGCCGGCGGCGGGCCGCCGCTGCCCGGCACCAGCTTGGCGCGCCGCTTTGCATCAAGGCCGGGAGTGGCGCGCATGTCGGTATCGACCAAACCAGAGTCGATGTCGCGCTTGGCTTGCTGCATCACGGGGTCTGGCGTGGTGGCCGCGCTGTTGGTCGACTCGTCGCGCTCGTGCGGCAACGGCAGGGCTTCACCTTGCGCGAAGTTGGTTGCCGGGGGCGTTGTTCGTTTGCCCTGGCTGCCCTTTTTGCCAGGCGGTTTTGGTGTGATCGGAATCTGGGTCATGAAACAACCTCGGGGGTTAGCCAGCGCCAATGCGGCCGGTGCGAACAGCATGCGCCGGCATCGCTACCTGCTCTGTGCGCTGTCGAACAGACCCGGCCGCGCGCTGGCAACGACCATGTCGCGCAGGCGCTCTGCGGCCTGAGACTCGCCCGCCCACCCACCAGGAGCCAACGTGACGAAGATCCGCACCGGGCAAGCCCCTGCCGCGCTGACCCGCGCGCAGTTTCACGAGCGCTTCAACCTGCGCTTTCACGACCCCGCCTTCGCCGCAGAGCACGACGCCATTGCGCGGCTCGAGGAGATTGCCTGGGGGGCGCTGCAAGAAGGCCGCAAGGCACCCTTCACCAAACCGGCCGGCCGCGGCTTTGCTGACCCGACGTATGAAATTTCAGTGCAATGGCTGGACACGCGCCAGCGCTTGAAGGCGGCGCAAAAGCGCTGGAGCGACAAGGCCGCGCCCTCGCGCGTGCTGCTGATTTGCGGCAGCGCGCGCAACGACGGCACCTGCCCCGGCGAAGTGTCCAAGACCTGGCGCCTGACCGAACTGGCGCAGCGCGTGGTGCAGCGCGCAGGCATGCAGGCCGATGTGCTGGACTTGAGCCTGGTGACGTCGGAGTACGGCCGCAACATCCATCCGTGCAAAGGCTGTGTCTCCAGCGCCATGCCGCTGTGCCACTGGCCGTGCAGTTGCTACCCGAACCACGCCCTGAACCAGGCCGACGACTGGATGGCCGAGATCTACGAGCGCTGGGTGGCCGCGCATGGCGTGATCATCCTGGCGCCCACGTACTGGTACCAGTCGCCCAGCCCGCTCAAGCTGATGA
>JAYUQE010000244.1:0-4130 GCA_043756905.1 Burkholderiales bacterium
GCTGGCGCATGCCCGCCACTGCGCGATGGCGCCTGGCCGCCGCTGCGAGACGGTGCATGCCCAACGCTGCGCGAAGGGGCCTGGCCGCTGCGGTCGCGCTGCGGGCTGGATGACGAACGCCCACCGCGGCCACCACCGCCGCCGCCGCCACCACCGCCCGAAGCGCGCCGCGTGCCGCCCACGCCGATGGTCATTCGGCCCAGCACGATTGGCTCAGCTCGTTCGTTAACCGGCGGCTCGAAGCCCGGCACCATCACGCTGGGAATGCTGCGCTTGATGAGCCGTTCAATGTCGCGCAGGAAGATGTCTTCATCCACGCAGACCAGTGAAATCGCCTCACCCGTGGCGCCGGCGCGGCCGGTGCGGCCAATGCGGTGCACATAGTCTTCGGCGATGTTGGGCAGCTCGAAGTTCACCACATGGGGCAGTTGGTCGATGTCGATGCCGCGCGCAGCGATGTCGGTGGCCACCAGCACTTGCAGGTCGCCGGTCTTGAATTCCGCCAGCGCCTTGGTGCGCGCGGTCTGGCTCTTGTTGCCGTGGATGGCCATGGCGGTGATGCCATGTTCATTGAGGTAGTCGGTGAGCCGGTTGGCGCCATGCTTCATGCGTGTGAACACCAGCACCTGGTGCCAGTTGCCGCTCTTGATGAGGTGCGCCAGCAGTTCCTTCTTGCGCTCGCGGCCCACCGGGTGCACCTTCTGTTCGATGGCTTCTACGGTGGAATTGCGCCGCGCCACTTCAATCAACACCGGTGCGTTCAGCAGCTTGTCGGCCAGGGCCTTGATCTCGTCACTGAAGGTGGCGCTGAACAGCAGGCTTTGCTTCTTCGCCGGCAGCAGGGCCAGCACTTTCTTGATGTCGTGTACGAAGCCCATGTCGAGCATGCGGTCGGCTTCATCGAGCACGAAGATTTCGACATTCTTCAAGTCCAGCGTGCCCTGGCCGGCATGGTCGAGCAGGCGCCCGGGCGTGGCCACCAGAATGTCAACGCCCTTGCGCAAGGCGTTGATCTGCGGCTGCATGCCCACGCCGCCGAACATCACCATGCTGGTCAATGACAGGTACTTGCCATAGGTGCGAACGCTTTCTTCCACCTGCGCCGCGAGCTCGCGGGTGGGCGTGAGGATGAGCGCGCGAATGGCAATGCGGCCACGCGCGTCGCGCTTGGCGGGCACGGCCGACAGGCGCTGCAGCATGGGCAAGGTGAAGCCAGCGGTCTTGCCGGTGCCGGTTTGCGCGCCGCCCATCAAATCGCCGCCCTGGAGCACGGCGGGAATGGCTTGCGCCTGGATCGGGGTGGGGGTGTCGTAGCCCTGGTCGCGAATGGCGCGCAGGAGCGGCTCGGCCAGGCCGAGGTCAGTGAAATTCATTCGTATGGAGCCCCGTGTTAAGGGTGCGGGGCCATGGTTCGCTGCCTGCTGTCACCCGTTGCGGGTGCACCAGTCGGTAGGCGCGAGAGCTTGTGAGCGTCGGGAGTCGACCGCGCTGCGATGACTGGAGGCCGCGGCGCTGGGGGCATTGTAGGCCACGCCACACGGGGTAAGCCCTGAACTGCGCGATCTTCAAGCGACAATAACGGGTTCACCGCGGCGTGTTCACTCGCCGCTGCGGCACCCTCGCACGAAACCACAGCATCAAACAAATGGCTCAATACGTCTTTACGATGAACCGGGTTGGCAAGATCGTGCCGCCCAAGCGGCAGATCCTGAAGAACGTGTCGCTGTCGTTCTTCCCCGGCGCCAAGATCGGCGTGCTGGGCATGAACGGCTCGGGCAAGAGCACCTTGCTCAAGATCATGGCCGGGTTGGATCACGACATTGAAGGCGAAGCCCTGCCGATGCCGGGCCTGAAGATCGGCTACCTGCCGCAGGAACCCTTGCTCGACGCGACACAAACCGTGCGCCAGGCGGTGGAGGAAGGCATCGGCGGCGTGCTGGCGGCCAAGAAGCGGCTCGACGAGGTGTATGCCGAATACGCTGACGAGAACGCCGACTTCGACAAGCTCGCCGCCGAGCAGGCCGAGCTGGAAGCGGTGATCGCCGCGGCCGGCTCCGAGAACACTGATCTGCAGCTCGAACTTGCCGCCGACGCCCTGCGCCTGCCGCCGTGGGAGGCCAACATCGGCGTGCTCTCGGGCGGTGAAAAACGCCGTGTCGCACTCTGCCGGCTGTTATTGAGCAAGCCCGACATGCTGCTGCTCGACGAGCCGACCAACCACTTGGATGCCGAAAGCGTCGATTGGCTCGAACAGTTCTTGCAACGTTTCCCCGGCACCGTGGTGGCCATCACCCACGACCGCTACTTCCTCGACAACGCGGCCGAATGGATTCTTGAACTCGACCGTGGCCAGGGCATCCCGTGGAAGGGCAACTATTCCGACTGGCTGGAGCAAAAGGAAGCGCGCCTGGAGCAGGAACAAAAGACCGAAGACGCACGCATGAGAGCCATGAAAGAGGAGCTGAAATGGGTGCGCTCCAACGCCAAGGGCCGGCAAACGAAAAGCAAGGCGCGCCTGGCACGCTTTGAAGAACTCTCGGATGTTGACTACCAAAAGCGCAACGAAACGAACGAGATCTTCATTCCCGTGGCCGAGCGCCTGGGCAATGAGGTGATCGAGTTCAAGGGCGTGAGCAAGAGCTTTGGTGACCGCTTGTTGTTGGACAACCTGAGCTTCAAGGTGCCGCCCGGCGCCATCGTGGGCATCATCGGGCCTAACGGTGCTGGTAAGTCAACCCTGTTCCGCCTGATCCAGGGCAAGGAAAAGGCCGATGCCGGCGAAGTGGTGATCGGCAAGACGGCGCAGCTCGCCTTTGTCGACCAAAGCCGCGAGAGCCTGGCTGACGAAAAAACCGTCTGGCAAGACGTTTCGGGTGGCCTGGACAACATCGTCGTGGGCAAGTTCATCATGCCCAGCCGGGCCTACCTCGGCCGCTTCAACTTCAAGGGCAACGACCAGCAAAAGCTGATCGGCAACCTCTCGGGTGGTGAGCGCGGCCGGCTGCACCTGGCCAAGACCTTGGCACAAGGCGGCAACGTGCTGATGCTCGACGAGCCGAGCAACGACCTCGACGTTGAAACCCTGCGCGCGCTCGAAGAAGCGTTACTCGAATTCGCCGGGTCGGCCATGGTGATCAGCCACGACCGCTGGTTCCTCGACCGCATCTGCACCCACATCCTGGCCGCCGAAGGCGACTCGCAGTGGTTCTTCTACGCTGGCAACTACCAGGAGTACGAGGCCGACAAGAGATTGCGCCTGGGTGAGGAAGGTGCCAAGCCGCACCGGCTGCGCTTCAAGGCGTTGAAGTAACGAATCACGGGGCGCCTTGCAGCGCCCCGGTGCACCACGGGGCGCCCCAAGCAGAGCGCCCCGGTCGAGCAGTGCGCCGCCGGCGTTCAGACGCGCGGTTCGCCCTGCCTGTTGACCACGATCGTGCGGCCCGGGCGCTGGGTCATTTGCACGTGGTGCTCGACGCCACGGAAGCTGTAGGCCACGTCCCAGTGGTCAACCCGGTTCTGGCCGCGCACATCTTCGCAGCGCTGCACCGGCTGCGTGCCGCCTTGCTGGAGGTTGCGTGAGACGTTGTTACCCACCACCGCGCCGGCCACCACGCCGCCGGCCGTGGCCAGGTCGCGCCCGCTGCCGCCGCCCACCTGGTGGCCCAGGATGCCGCCGAGCACCGCGCCCAATACCGCACCGGGCGCATTGCTGCGGCCGTCGCCACCGACCTGCTCTTGCTCAATTCAGCAGCGCTGCTCGGGCGTGCCCATCACGGCGCGCACCGAGGTCACTTCCGCCTCGAACAGCCGTTCGTTCTGGCGCCGGCGCCAGTCTTGCGCCACCGCGGGCTGCGGGGCATAGCGATCGGGCTCGATGCGCCCGTTGCTGTCGAGCATGCGCATCGACGAGATGCGGTCGTTCAGCCCCATCGACTCCAGCGACGGGTACTGGCCCTGGCGCAACACCACACAACGGCCGGCGAAGCGGATGTCTTCGCACACCTCCCAACGGCTGCCGCGCGTCACCACCACCGACGAGGCGCGGTCATTGAAACCGAAGTTCTCCAGGTTGCGCACGTTGCGGTCGGCCGTGACGCTGCGGCCCTGGAAATTGTCGTGTTCATAGAACG
>JAYUQE010000245.1:0-1628 GCA_043756905.1 Burkholderiales bacterium
CGGCGCGGCCAGTGCGGCCAGTGCGGCCAGTGGCGCGGGCCGCGTGGCGGCGGTGGCGAGCGCGGCCAACGCAACAACACCGTCGCGCCCGGGCGCAACCGCCGTGGCGGCCACGCCTGCTACGCCTGCCACGCCGGCTGCTTCGCCGCCGGCCCTGCTCGATCAAACCGAGCTGCGCGCCAGCATTGCGCGCAACGGCCTGGCCGAGCGCGCGGCCTGGCAGAGCCTGGCCGGCCGCTGGGGCCAGCCGGGCACGGCCGCGGAGCCCTGCGCCGAATTGCTCAGCGCGAACCTGCGTTGCCAAAAGCTCAACCTGAACTTCGGCCAACTGCGCCAACTCGACCGCCCCGCCGCGCTGCTGCTGCAAGGCGAAGGCGTGAACGGCTACGCCTTGCTGCAAGGCCTGTCGGTCCAGGGTGCCACCTTGCGCCTGGGTGAACAGACGCTGAAGCTGCCGCTGGTGCAACTGGCGGCCTGGTGGCGCGGCGAGGCGCTGACGCTTTGGCGCGCCCCAGAGGGCTATGCCGGCTCGATGACGAATGGCGCCCGCGGCCCGGCCGTGAAGTGGCTGGCCGCGCGACTGGCCCAGGCCAACCAGGACGGTGGCCCGCTGGAGCCGGCAGTCTTTGACGATGCCCTGAAGGCGCGGGTGCAGGTCTTCCAGCGCCTGCACGGCCTGGCCAGCGATGGCGTGGCCGGCCCGACCACGCTGATGCAGTTGAACCGCGCCACCAGCGTGGACGAACCGCGCTTGTTGACGAACTGAATCCATACGCCATGTCGTACATCCTCGAAGCCCTCAAGCGCGCTGACCGCGAGCGCGCGCAAGGCCATGTGCCGGGCCTGCACAGCCAGCAGGCGTCGTACCTCGAAGCCCCGGCCGACGACGAGCCCCGCGTCTCGCCGGCCCAAGGTTGGCTGCTCGGCAGTGTGGCCCTGGCCGGGCTGGGCGCGGCCACTTGGCTGTGGCTGCAAGACGACCCGGCGCCCCCTTTGGCAGCGCGCCAGCCCGCCGCGGCGCGGCCGGCCAACGTGCCGCCCGTGGCGGTGGCCGCCGCCCCGGCCGTGCTGCCCGCCGCACCCCCGCCCGCACTGCGCCTGGAGCCGCCGCGGCCGTTGCCCAAGCCCAAAGCGCCGGTTGTGCCGGTGCAGCCCGAGGGGGCTGCTCCACCCATGCCCAAGGCGCCCTTGGCCGCTGCGCCGGGTGCAGCTGCACCGGTTACGGCCACGACCGTGCCCAATGCAGCCAGGGCCGCTGCACCCATCGCCGCTGCACAACCTACCGCCCCACCCGGCGCCACGGCCAGCCTGCCGAATGCCGCCAAAGCGGCCGTGCCCGGCCCGATGCCCGAAGACGTGCGCCGCGAATTGCCGGCACTGGGGATTTCAGGCTCGGTGTATTCCGACCGGCCTGCTGACCGCATGTTGATCGTTAACGGCCAGGTGCTGCGCGAACGCGATGAGCTGGCACCGGGTTTCATGCTCGAACGCATCCAGCCCAAGAGCGCCATCGTGCTGCACAAGGGGCAGCGCTACGTCATCAACTTTTGATGGCGGTGGGCGGGGCGTGCCGCGCGGTCACACCGCAGTGACGTTGAACCGATCGCGCACAGCTCGTCCACCTGCCG
>JAYUQE010000246.1:0-11769 GCA_043756905.1 Burkholderiales bacterium
AACAGCACCTCGCCCCGTCGCACGCGCTTGGTCCGGGCCAGGAACCACAGGCAGGCCGGAATCTGCGTGTTGAAGAACAGCTGACCCGGCAGCGCGATCATCACTTCCACCACGTCGGCATCGACCATCGCGGCGCGGATCTGGCCTTCGTTGTTCTGGCTCGAACTCATGCTGCCGTTGGCCAGCACGATACCGGCACGGCCGCCGGGTTTTAGGTGGTGCAGCATGTGCTGCAGCCAGGCAAAGTTGGCATTGCCTTGCGGCGGGTCGCCGTAGTGCCAGCGCGCGTCGCCCGTCAGGCTGGCGTGCCACCAGTCGCTGATGTTGAACGGCGGGTTGGCCAGGATGAAGTCGGCGCGCAGGTCGGGGAACTGGTCGCGCGTGAAGGTGTCTGCCGCCTCGCGGCCCAGGTTGAAGTCGATGCCGCGGATGGCCAGGTTCATCGCCGCCAGGCGCCAGGTGGTGGGGTTGGCCTCTTGCCCGAAGATGGCCGCGTCGCCCAGCTTGCCGCCTTGCGAGAGGATGAACTCTTCGCTCTGCACGAACATGCCGCCACTGCCGCAACACGGGTCGTACACCTTGCCGTGGTGCGGCGCCAACACGGCCACCAACGTCTTGACGATGCTGCGCGGCGTGTAGAACTGCCCGCCGCGCTTGCCCTCGGCGCTGGCGAACATGCCCAGGAAGTATTCGTAGACTTGGCCCAGCACGTTGCGCGCCTGCGCCGCCGAGGCACCGAAGCCGATGATGGACACCAGGTCGACCAGCTCGCCCAGCTTGCCGTCGGGCAACTGCGCGCGCGCAAAGCGCTTGTCGAGAATGCCCTTGAGCTTGGGGTTCTCGGTCTCGATCAGGGCCAGGGCGTCGTCGATGCGCTTGCCGATGTCAGGCTGCTTGGCGGCGGCGCGCAGCGCTTCTCAGCGCGCACTCATTTTTGGACCATAGGCACCCAGAAGACATTGGCCTCACGGTAGTAGTCTCGGTCTTCCAGTTCCGCCAACAGCAGCTTGGGCGTGCAAGCTTCCAGAAAGTAGTCGTCAGCCGGGTCGGCGAAGCGAGCGCTGAGCTCGGCGCGCTTGGCCTGGAAGGTGTCGGAGATGTACTTGACGAAAATAAGGCCGAGCACCAGATGCTTGTACTCGGCAGCGTCCATGTTGGCGCGCAGCTTGTCGGCGGTGGCCCAGAGCGTTTTCTTGATGTCGTCAATCATGGTTTCGGGTCGGCTGCGTCATCCGGCAGCATCAACTCGCCGTGAAGGGCATTCAGGTCCTGCGGCGGCCAACGGCCTGCGCCCACCCGCTGTTCGAACCAACGGTGCATGGCAGCGTCGTCCACGGCGTACTCGCCGCGGGCCGACTTCCACACCAGGGCCGGCGTGCGCTCGCGCAGCGATTCCAGCGCGCGCTGCGCCATCTGCGGGGTCACCTTGCTGGGCACCCGATCGCGGTAGAAGCGCAGCGCTTCGCCGTCGTAGGGGCGAAAGCGCGACCCCTGCTCCAGCAGGCGCCATAGCACGGCCTGCTCCAGTGGCCTGAGCGCGAGGTATTCAGACTCCATCTGCGCCTCGTCGTCTTCTTGGCGGCGGCGCGCGGCATCCAGCACGGCCTGTTCGAAGCGCACGCCTTGCAGCCCCGACAGCGGGCTCAGTGCCTGGCCCAGTGATTCCATGAAGAACTGAGGCCGGTGGCCAAAGCGCTCGAAGGCCTGCATGAGCTGGGCTGATTCCACCGGCGCCAGGTCGGGCCGCTGTGCAGTGATGAGGCGCGACACATGGTCGATGAAGTCAGGGCCCAATGGCGGCATGCGCGAGATCTGCGAGCCGTAGAACGGCGCGCCGTTGGTGCCCGCCAGGCGCAGCAGCTTGTCGCGGTCGGAGCCTGACATCACCAGCATCAGGTTCACCTCGCCAGGCCGGTTGAGCTGGTCTCGGGCGGACTTCAGCGCCGACATCGTGGCCTCGCCGGCCTCGCTGGTGAGCGCGTGCTGCGCCTCGTCCACGATCAGCGCCACCGGCGCCTTGACGGCGTCGTGCAGTGCACGCAAGGCATCGGGCAGGGTCACGCCGTCGATCTTGCCGATCTTGCTGACGTCGATCTTCAGCGTGCCGGCGATCGTCACGCTTTCCAGGCCCGACGCCTTGGCCGCCCGGCTGACCACGCCTGAGCGCGGCGCCAGCGCGCGGGCGATGGCGTCTGCGATCAGCGCGCCAGGGTCGCGCCGGGGGTCGGCCCACAGGTCCACGTAGGCCACCACCGCGCCGGCCGCCTCCAGCGCTGGCTTCAAGTCGGCTTGCAGGAAGGTTGACTTGCCTGTGCGGCGGGGTGCGGCCAAGAACAGGCCGTTGTGCGCGTCGCCAAAGACGGCTTGGCCCCGCAGGGCTGCCACGAGTTCTTGCGCCAGCGCGTCACGAGGGAAGTGGATCACTTTATCTTCAATTACCTGTATTTCAGTAATTTACTTTATCACAGATAAACGTCAATAAACGCCTGACGAACGGGCGGAGAACCTGCGCGCTGCCGCGCCGCCCCCGCGCGAAAGTCGCACCCAATCCAGGCTCACTTCCGTCCATGAGCAGCCCCGCTGTGGCCGTAAGCTGAAGCATCACACCGGGCGGCTGGCCTGCAACCTCGGCGGCCCGGTTCAGCGAGGCCGCCTGCTTGCCCTGCCATGGAGCTTCGCGGATCCGTGGGTTCGCCAACTTGCCTGCGGCAGTTTCATACGCTCTGAATATCAAGCGCTTGCACAGGCCTTCGATGAACACTTTGAAGAAACTTCTCAAGCGCGCGCGCGCGCATCCCCGGGTGTTGCTGGGTGTGGCCCTGACGGTGATGCTGGCGCTGGGCGTGCTGAGCCTGTCCGGCCAGGCGGTGCAGGAAGGCAATGCGCGCAAGAGCGCCGACGCGCTGCAATTCGAGCAGGCGCCCAATGAATGGCTGGCGCATGAGCGCAGCGCCTCGCAGTTTCGCCAGGCGTTGGACGCCGGTGAGTTGGCGGCCGTGGCGCTGGCCAAGGGCCAGCCCGGGTTGGTGCTTTACACGCTGAAAGACGGCCAGAAGGCCAGCTCGACCTTGCCGGGTTGCACCGCGCTGGGCTGCGCCGGCAGCACGCTGGACGATCTTGCCGACAACAGCGCGGCGGCCGGTTTCTCCCTGGTCAGCGTGAGCGTCGATTCGCGCACCGCGAGCCGCCGCATTCTGGACACGCTGGACAAGCTGCTGTCTCCTTTGCTGGTGATTGGCACGGTCGTGGCAGCGCTGGTCTTGGCCACCAGGCTGCAAACCGGCATGGGTGGGGCGGCGACCAAACTGACGGCGCGGCCGGAAACGAACTTTGCCGACGTGATTGGCAACGACGAGGCCAAGGCGGGGTTGAACCGGGTCAAGGCCTTCATGCACGACCCGTCGCGTTATGCGCGGCTGGGGGCTTTGGCGCCACGCGGCGTGCTGCTGGTAGGCCCACCCGGCACGGGCAAGACCTTGTTGGCCAAGGCGCTGGCGGGTGAGAGCAAGGCCAATTTCATCGCCGTCGATGGCTCTTACTTCACCGCCATGTTCTACGGTGCCGGTGTGGCCAAGGTCAAGGAGCTGTTCAAGCTGGCGCGCAAGAGTGCGCCTTGCGTGCTGTTCATCGACGAGGTTGACGGCATCGGCCGACGCACCCATGGCGGCCAGGGCGGTGGGCCCGAGTCCGAGCTCAACCGCATCATCAACCGTGTGCTGGTCGAGATGGATGGCTTCGACAGCCTGGACAACGTGGTCGTGGTGGGCGCCACCAATCACGAAGACAACGTCGACGCCGCGATGCGCCGGCCCGGCCGCTTCGACATGCTGATTCGCCTGGGCCTGCCGACGCTGCCCGACCGCCAACGCTTGTATGAGCTGTACATCGGCAAGCTGGCGCACGACGGCAGCGCTGATACCGCGGCGCTGGCGCGAATGTCCGCCGGCATGTCACCCGCAGACATTGCCAACACCGTGAACAAGGCGGCGTCCAGCGCCGCCGAAGCCGGTGCGCAGCAGGTGTCGAGCGAGCACTTCCTGAGCGCCATCGAAACCCACCAGCTCGGCGGCGAGGTCTCGGCCAACAAGGCCTTGCTCACACAGCCCACGCGCGAGCGCCTGGCCTACCACGAAGCCGGCCATGCGCTGGTCGGCCACTGGCTGGGCGTGGGCGCGGTGGAGCGGGTGACCATCGAGCCGCGCGGCCAGGCGCTGGGCGTGACCTACATCAGCCGCGAGAGCGAAACGCCGCTGTACCAGCAGGGCGAACTCACCAGCCGGCTGGCGATGATGCTGGGCGGGCGCGAGGCCGAGCTGCTGGTGCTGGGCAGCGTGTCCAGCGGCGCGTCTGACGACCTGAAGCGCGCCTCTGAACTGGCCATCAACATGGTCGGCTCGCTCGGCTTTTCGAAGGCCTTTGGCTTGCTCAGCGTGGCCGGCGTGCCCAAGGAACTGCTGGGCCCCGACATCCAGGCCGCAGTGCTGCACGAGGCGCGCGCGATGCTCGAACAGGCCCAGGCCCGCTGCCAGGAACTGCTGGCGGCGCGGCGCGGGCAACTCGACGCCCTGGCGCGAGCCTTGTTGCAGCGCGAGGTGCTGTCTGGCGACGAACTGAAGGCGCTGCTGGCCGACAGCGTGGCGCCGGCGGCGCGCTCGCACGAGTTCGCCTGACCGGCCGGCCGGGCCGGAGCGTGCCCCAGCGCTGCCGCCGCTGAGGAGCCGGGCAGCGAGGCCCGCAACGGCGGGTCGAATTCAAAGGGCGCAGCCCGCGCCCGCGTCGGTATTCGGCGCGGCGATGTCGGCACACAGCGATCCGCCAGAATGAGCCGGTGCCCGCCGCTGGCCGGCACCGGCCCGCACCTCAATGCGGCGGGCGCGAACAACAAGGAGACCGCCCATGCCCGCCACACCGCGCCCGAACGAAGGCCTGCTGCTCGACGCCCTGAAGTGGCGCAACATCGGCCCGCCGCGCGGTGGCCGCGTGGTGGCGGTGGCGGGCGACCCTAACGATGCAATGACTTTCTACTTCGGCGCCTGTGCCGGCGGCGTGTGGAAGACGGTGGATGGCGGCGTGTACTGGCGCTGCGTCTCCGACGGCTTCTTGACCAGCGCCACCATCGGCGCCCTGGCCGTGGCGCGCAGCGATGCCAACGTGGTGTACGCCGGCACTGGCGAAACCACGATCCGGGTTGACGTTTCCTATGGCGACGGCCTTTGCAAGTCAAGCGACGCCGGGCGCACCTGGGCTTGCGTGGGCTTGCAGCAGACCAAACACATCGGCCGCATCTGCATCCACCCCAACGACCCCGACCTGGTCTACGTGGCCGCGCTGGGCGATGCCTTCGGGCCGAACGAGGAGCGCGGCGTCTTCCGCTCGCGCGACGGTGGGCGCACCTGGCAGAAGATCCTCTACCGCGGCCCGGACGCCGGCGCGGTGGACTTGAGCCTGGATCCGGCCAACCCGCGCATCTTGTACGCGGCGTTCTGGCAAGCCCGGCGCAGCTTCTGGCACCTGAACAGCGGCGGCCCCGGCAGCGGCCTGTTCCGTTCTGTGGATGGCGGCGACACCTGGGAAGAGCTGACCGGCCGCAACGGCCTGCCCGGCGCGCCGCTGGGCAAGCTGGGGGTGAGCGTCTCGGGCGCACGCGCCGGCCGCGTGTACGCGCTGGTCGAGGCCGCGGGCGACAAGACCGGCCTGTACCGCAGCGACGACCATGGCGAGCGCTGGAACCTTGTGAATGCCAACCGCGACCTGATCCACCGCCCCTGGTACTACACGCATGTGTTTGCCGACCCGGGCCACGCCGACACGGTGTATGTCACCAACTTGCAGATGTGGAAGTCGACCGACGGCGGTGCCAGCTTCAGCGAAGTGACCACGCCGCACGGCGACAACCACGATCTGTGGATCGACCCGTTGAACCCGCAACGCATGATCGAAGGCAACGACGGCGGCGCCTGCGTGTCCTTCAACGGCGGGGCGAGCTGGTCTTCCATCTACAACCAGATGACGGCGCAGTTCTACCGCGTCGACACCGACCACCAGCACCCCTACCGCGTTTATGGCACGCAGCAGGACAACACCTCCATCTCAGTGCCCAGCGCATCAGAGTGGGGCGTGATCACGCTGGGCGACTGCACCTACCCGGGCACGGGCGAAAGCGGCTTCATCGCCGTGCACCCGCAAGACTCGAACATCGTTTACTGTGGCGCGGTGGGATCCAGCCCCGGCGGTGCGGGTGCCCTGCAGCGCTACGACCACCGCACGCGCCAGGTGCGCCTGGTTAACGTTTGGCCCGAAGAGTCAACCGGTGTGGCGCCAAAAGACCTGAAGTACCGCTTCGCCTGGACCTTCCCGCTGGTGTTTGCGCCGGGCGACGCCAAGACGCTGTATGCCGGCGGCAACCGCGTTTTTCGCACGCGCGATGAAGGCGCGAGCTGGGCTGCAATTTCGCCCGACCTGAGCCTGAACGAAGCCAGCCGTCAAGGCTATTCCGGCGGCTCGCTCACCCACGACACGGCCGGCGCCGAGGTGCACGCCACCTGCGCCTGCGTGGCGCCTTCGCCGCACCGCGCGGGCGAAATCTGGGCCAGCACCGATGACGGCCTGGTGCACGTCACGCGCGACGATGGGCAAACCTGGGTTAACGTTACACCCAAGGCAATGCCCGAACTGGCCTACGTGGGCTGCGTCGAAATCTCGGCGCACGATGCGAACACGGTGTACCTGACCGCCACGCGCTACAAGCTGGCCGACTACCGGCCGCACCTGTTTCGCACGCGCGACGGCGGCCAGACCTGGCAGTCCATCAATGGCGACCTGCCCGCGGGCGAAATCACCCGCGTGCTGCGCGCCGACCCGGTGCGCCCCGGCTTGCTGTTCATCGGCACCGAGACCGGCGTGTTCTTCAGCGGAAACGACGGCACGAGCTGGGTACGCATGCGCGGCGGCCTGCCCGTCACGCCGGTGTACGACCTGAAGATCAAGGGCAGCGACCTGGTGGCCGCCACGCACGGCCGCTCGTTCTGGATCCTCGACGACCTGTCTGCGTTGCGCCAACTGCAGGGTGACTTGAACGCAGCGCAACTCGTCGCGCCGCGCAGCACCGTGCGCAACCGGCTGGCCTGGAGCGCGGGCACCAGCTACGCGAAAAAGGGTTTGAGCTACGGCCCGGCATTCGGCATTGGCGGCGGCACCGAAGTGGTGGAAAAGGCCGACGGCAGCAGCGAACGCCGGCACCTTGATGTGGGCGAGAACCCGCCCCATGGTGTGATCGTCTACTACTGGTTGCCGCCCGGGTTTGACGCGGCGGTGAAGCTCGAATTTGCAGATGCCCAGGGCGCGTCGATCAACAGTTTTGACAGCAGCGACAAGACCGCGGCGGCGGCCAAACGCCCCGGCGCCAAGCCCGGCCTGAACCGCTTTGTCTGGGACTTGAAGCACCGTGGGCCGACCAAGCTTGACGCTGCGCTGGCGCCACGCGCACGCCAGCCCCTGGCGCAGGAGAGCGACGACCCCGCGGGGCCCTTGGTCGTGCCGGGCCGCTATGGCGTGGTACTGCACGCTGGTGGCACGCGCGTGCACGCCGGCTTCGGGGTGGTCAAAGACCCTCGCATCAAGACCCCGCAACGCGCCTTCGACGAGCAACTCGCGCTGCTGAAAAGGCTTTACGCCAAGCTTGGCGCGCTGAACGAGGCGGTGAACGGCATTCGTGCGCACCAGGCGCAACTGCGCGCGCTGAGCCCGCGGCTGGCCGCTGGCGCCCCGGCGCTGCGCGACGCCGCCGCGGCCCTGCTCAAACGCCTGGAAGGCATTGAAGGCGTGCTGGTGGATGTGAAGCGCGAATCGCCACGCGACATCCTGCGCCACCCGGCCGGCCTGGACGACACGCTGGCCGATCTGATCAGCGTGGTGGCCATCGCCGATGAAGCGCCCACCACGCCGGCGCGCCAGGTGTGCGACGAAATCGTGGCGCTGGTGGAGGTGCAGCTTGCGGCCTGGGCGGCCGTGCGCGGTGTTGAGACAGCGGCTTTGAACACTGCGCTGCGGCTTGCGGGCGTCACCCTGCTGGGCCTGACCGTGGCGTGAACGGCCTGGCGCATTCGAACCGAGTCGAGCGATTGCCATGAACACGCTGCCGCAACAGCTCGACATCTTCGAACACAGCCACGAAGTGATGCTGCGCAACGACGTGCTGGCGCACTTGCTGGATCGCGCCGCTGTACCGGCGCGAAAGGCCTTGCAGGTGCTGGCCGCTGGGTATCCGCAAGACCGGGCGCTGGCTGACTTCGAACGTTTGGTCATGGCACTTGAAGGCGGCGGCCCCACGGCGTTGCCCGATCACGCAGCCGTGGCACACGCCCGCGCCCAATTGCTGGAACATGTCGCGCCCGCAGCGCGGCGCACCACGGGCGATGGCGCGGCAGCCTGGCTGCGCGAGTCGTGGCACGAACTGGCCCAACGCGCCACGCACCTGCCCTTCCAGGCACACCTGGCCGAAGACCATGCGGCAGCACTGTGGCTGCGCGCCGAGCGTTGGGCCGATGCTGCGCGGGCGGCGGCAAGCATCGAATCCTGGCGTCGCATTCCGGCACCGCTGGCCTGGATGGTGCAGGCCCGATGCCAACAGGGCGAACTCGATGCCTGCTGGGGCATGCTGGCTGAACTGGCCTGGCTGGCGCCCGCACGGCTTGACGCCTTGTTGCGCGACTTGAACGACCCGTTGCTCAGGCGCTTGCACAAGAAGTTTGGCGCCGAATTCGACGGCACGGGTGAGTTGAGCGATCTGGCCTGGTTCCCGGCCTGGGCGCTGGTGGCAAGCCCGGCGCTGGCGCCGCACCTGGCGCAGGCCCGGGCATCACAACACAGCGCGCCGGAGCGCGGCATGCGCCTGGTGCTGGAACTGCTGGGCCTGGAACGCCAGGGGCGCCACCATGAACTGGTGCAACGCCGCCGCGCCCTGCGCGACTTGCACGGCCCCTTGTATGCCGCCTACATGGCCACGCGCTGAGCGTGCGGCCCGGTTCGTTTCAGAACCCTTCTTCCACCAACTCCGCCGCGCGGATGAGTGCGCGCGCCTTGGCCTCGGTTTCCTGCCACTCCAGCTCGGGCACCGAATCGGCCACCACGCCGGCGGCAGCCTGCACATACAGCGTCTGGCCTTGAACGATGCCGGTGCGGATAGCGATGGCCAGGTCCATGTCGCCGGCAAAACTCAGGTAACCACAGGCGCCACCGTAGATGCCGCGCTTCACCGGCTCAAGCTCGTCGATGATCTGCATGGCGCGAATCTTCGGCGCCCCGCTCAGCGTGCCGGCCGGGAAGGTGGCGCGCAGCACATCGAGGTTGCTGGTGCCGTCCTTGAGCAGGCCTTCCACATTGCTCACGATGTGCATCACGTGCGAATAGCGTTCGATGGCGAAGGCCTCGGTGACCTTCACCGTGCCGGTCTTGGCGATGCGGCCGATGTCGTTGCGCGCCAGGTCGATCAGCATCAAATGCTCGGCCCGCTCTTTTGGATCGTTAGAAAGTTCGTGTTCCAGCGCCTTGTCCTGCTCGGGCGTGGCGCCGCGCGGGCGGGTGCCGGCCAGCGGGCGAATCGTCACCTTCTCGCCTTCAGGCACGCGCTCGTGGCGCACCAGGATTTCGGGTGAGGCGCCAACGATTTGAAACTCACCCATGTCGTAGAAATACATGTACGGGCTGGGGTTCAATGAACGCAGCGCGCGGTACAGGCTCAACGGGCTTTCAGTGAAGCGCTTGCGCAGCCGCTGGCCAATTTGCACCTGCATCATGTCGCCGGCGGCGATGTATTCCTTGCTCTTGAGTACCGCGGCCAGGTAGTCGTCCTTGGCAAAGTCGCGCTCCACGCTGTGGCTGGGCCCGCGCTTCACAGCCGGCGCGGTCACGCTGTAGTGCAGCTTGTCACCCAGCTCGGCCAGGCGGCGCTTGGCCTTGCTGAACGCTTCGCTCTGGCTCGGGTCGGCGTAGACGATCAGGTACAGGCGGCCTGAGAGGTTGTCGATCACCGCCAACTCTTCGCACTGCAGCAGTTGGATGTCGGGCGTGTCCAGGCCGCCGGGCTTGGCCACTTGCGCCAGCTTGGGCTCGATGTAGCGCACCGCGTCATAGCCGAAGTAGCCCGCCAGGCCGCCGCAAAAGCGCGGCAGGCCCGGACGCAGCGCCACCTTGAAACGCTTTTGGTACTGCTCGATGAAGTCCAGCGGGTTGCCGTCATGGGTTTCCACCACCACGCCGTCGCTCACCACTTCCACCTTGAAGCCGCTGGCACGCAGCAAGGTGCGCGCCGGCAGGCCGATGAATGAATAGCGCCCGAAGCGTTCGCCGCCGACCACGCTTTCGAGCAAGAAGCTGTGCTTGCCCCCGCCGCTGGCGTAGGCCAGCTTGAGGTACAGCGACAGCGGTGTTTCGAGGTCGGCAAAGGCCTCGGCGATGAGCGGAATGCGGTTGTAGCCCTGCGCGGCAAGGCTCTTGAATTCAAGTTCTGTGATCACGTCAATCCCGTTGCGGGAAACATCCAAACCGGGCGGTGCAGCGTAGGTCTGGCATCAGGGCCAAGCCTCGCGGCGGCTACAGCTTCGCGGTGCAGCGGCGCCAGGGCCAGGCTCCCCGGTCGTGTGACCTGTGCCTGCAATGCGTGAGGGTGCCAGACGTGAACATGCGCTTGAGTCTATCGCAGCGAATTGGCCAAGGATCGCGCCAAGGAACGCGCCTACTTTTTCGGGTTGTCCTTGGCCCATTGGCCCAGCGCGGCCAGCGTGCGCTCAACATGCTTGTTAGGGTTCAGGCTCAGGTAGCTGTACGCCACCTTGCCGTTGGGCGCGATGATGTAGCTGATGCGGTTGGCATAGTCGGGCCGCGTTTGCATGGCGGCGTCGAAGGCCTTGATGACGGCGCGCTTTTCGTCGGCCGCCACCGGGAACTTGCTCTGGCAGGCCTGCACCGAAAACTTGGCGATGGTGGCAACGTCGTCAGCCGAGACACCGATCACGCTGGCCCCCAGCGATTCGAATTTCTCAATCGCCTCGGCGAACTGGCGCGCCTCGATCGAGCAGCCTTCGGTGAACGCAGCGGGAAAGAAGTACAACACCACCGGCCCCTTGGCCAGTTGCTCGGCCAGGGTGTACTGGAACACCTTGCCGCCCATGGCCGCTGGCACCGTGAAATTGGGCGCCGTGTCACCCACGTCGAGCGCGGCCTGCGCCGTTGAACCGAGGGCACTCACCATGCACATCACTGCCACCCTGCGCTTCATTGCCCGCTCCCTTTTCAGCTCGCCATTGCGGCGTGCATCTTGCCAGAACGGGCCGGCCCGCGCGCTGGGCGGGTTGCTCCGTGCCGGGGCCGGGTTGCTTTGCGCCCTGGCGTTAACCGGCTGCGGCAGCCTGCCCAGCGCCGTGGAGCGCCCGCCCTCCACGGCCCTGGCGCCGCGCGCCGACGGCGAGCTGGCGGCGCTGGCGCGCAACTCCACCCCGCCCGGCGCGCAAGGGCAGTCGGGCCAGTCTGGATTCAGGCTGCTGCCGCTGGGCAGCTATTCACTCGACACGCGCTTGCAGCTCATCCAGCGCGCCCGGCACAGCCTGGATGTGCAGTACTACGTGATCGAGAACGACGCCACCGGCCGCACCCTGCTGCGCGAGTTGCGCAACGCCGCGCGGCGCGGCGTGCGCGTGCGCCTGCTGGTGGACGACCTGTTCACCGCGCACACCGACGCGCTGCTGCTGGCCCTGGCGCACGAGCCCAACATGC
>JAYUQE010000247.1:0-4108 GCA_043756905.1 Burkholderiales bacterium
TGCGAACGGATTGCTGCCGCATCTGACCGCGCTCGGTTTCGTCGCCAAGGTCGCGTCCGAGAAGCTCGGCGTCGCATCGGCCACCAAGATGTGCCGCAGCGTGATGATCAAGGGCCTGGAAGCGATGGTGATTGAAAGCCTCACCAGCGCGCGCGCCTATGGCGTGGAAGACGCGGTGATCGCGTCGCTTCAGGAAACCTTCCCCGGCATTGATTGGGAAAAGCAGGCGGCCTACTTCTTCCAGCGCGCCATCGAGCATGGCCGCCGGCGCAGCGAAGAAGTGTTTGAGGTGGCGCAAACCGTTCGCGACGCTGGCCTGGAACCCCATAGCGCCCAGGGCACCGCGCAGCGCCAGGCCTGGGTGGCTGACCTGACTGACGCCGGCCTGTTTGGCGACCGCGCCGCGCCGGGCTTTGCCCGCAGCGCTGACTGGCGCACCGAGGCCGACCGCATCCTGGCTCACCTGAAGAAAGCTTGAAATGAGTTTCGAAAAAACCCTCGGCTGGCTCGACTGGTACGCCGGCCCCACCCAGCCACAGTTCAAGTTGCCGCCCGGCAGTGTGGATGCGCATTGCCATGTCTTTGGCCCGGGGCATGAGTTCCCTTTTGCGCCCGAGCGCAAGTACACACCGTGCGATGCGAGCAAGCAGCAGCTCCATGCCCTGCGCGACCACCTCGGCTTCGCGCGTAATGTTGTTGTGCAGGCCACCTGCCACGGCGCCGACAACCGCGCCATGATCGACGCCTGCACATCTTCCAACGGCAAGGCGCGCGGCGTGGCCACGGTGCGCCGCAGCATCACAGATCGTGAGCTGCAGGACATGCACGCGGCCGGCGTGCGTGGTGTGCGCTTCAATTTCGTGAAACGCCTGGTCGACTTCACGCCCAAAGACGAGTTGATGGAAATTGCCGCACGCATCAAGCCCTTGGGCTGGCATGTGGTGATCTATTTCGAGGCCGTGGACTTGCCCGAACTGTGGGACTTCTTCACCGCCCTGCCCACCACGGTGGTGGTCGATCACATGGGCCGGCCCGATGTGAGCCTGCCGGTCAGTGGCCCGCAGTTCCAGTTGTTCGTGCAGTTGATGCGCGAGCACGCCAACATCTGGAGCAAGGTGAGTTGCCCCGAACGATTGAGTGTGAGCGGCCCGCGCGCACTGAATGGCGAGCGCGCGGCCTATCGCGACGTGGTGCCGTTCGCCAGACACATCGTTGAGTCGTTCCCCGACCGCGTGCTGTGGGGCACCGACTGGCCACACCCCAACCTCAAAGAGCACATGCCCGACGATGGCCTGCTGGTCGACTTCATTCCCCACATCGCCACCACGCCTGCGCTGCAACACAAGCTGTTGGTGGCCAACCCGATGCGCCTGTATTGGCCCGAGGAGGCTTGACCCATGGCCCTGAACAAGCCCTACCTCGATGTGCCCGGCACCACCATCTTCGATGCCGAACAAAGCCGCCTGGGCTACCACCTTAACCAGTTCTGCATGAGCTTGATGAAGGCCGACAACCGCGCGCGCTTCAAGACTAACGAAAGAGCTTACCTGGACGAATGGCCAATGAGCGAGGAGCAAAAGCAGGCTGTGCTGGCGCGCGACCTGAACTGGTGCATTCGCCTGGGCGGCAACATCTACTTCCTGGCCAAGATCGGCGCCACCGATGGCAAGAGCTTTCAACAAATGGCCGGCAGCATGACCGGCATGACCGAAGAGGAATACCGCGACATGATGATCAAGGGCGGCCGCTCGGTCGAAGGCAACCGCTATGTGGGTGAAGACGGCACGGCCCAGGCGCACCGCCAACCGCAAGGTGCGGCCGGCCAGAAAGTGAGTGGTTGATATGAAGCCCCCACGCTCACTTCGTTCGCTGCCGAGCGGCAAGCATGCTGCTCGGCCTTCGCAGGCGCAAACCAGTCCGCAGGGACTGGTTTGTGTCCGGGCTCAGCCCCCCGAGGGGGCGCTCAGTTCCTTCGGAACGGCCGGGCGGTACTGACATGGCCCGCATCAGCGCATCGGTCTACACCAGCCATGTGCCCGCCATCGGCGCGGCCATCGACCTGGGCAAGACAAGCGAACCGTATTGGCAGCCGCTGTTCAAAGGCTATGAGTTTTCCAGGCAATGGATGAAGGACAACCAGCCCGACGTCATCTTTTTGGTCTTCAACGACCATGCTACGGCCTTCAGCCTGGAGATGATTCCCACCTTTGCCATCGGTACGGCGGCGCAGTACCAGCCGGCCGATGAAGGCTGGGGGCCGCGGCCGGTGCCGGTGGTACAGGGCCACCCGGATCTGGCCTCGCACATCGCTCAAAGCGTGATTCAAGACGATTTTGATTTGACCATCGTCAACAAGATGGACGTCGACCATGGCTTGACTGTTCCGTTAAACCTGCTGTGCGGTTCGCCCGCGCAATGGCCCTGCCCGGTGATCCCGTTCGCGGTGAACGTGGTGCAGTACCCGGTGCCGTCGGGCAAGCGCTGCTTCCAGCTCGGCCAGGCCATCGGCCGCGCCATGGCGAGCTACGACGAGCCGCTGAACGTGCACATCTGGGGCACCGGCGGCATGAGCCACCAATTGCAGGGCCCGCGCGCCGGGCTGATCAACCGCGAGTGGGATCAGCGCTTTCTTGACCGGCTGATCAGCGAACCCGAGGCGCTGGCGCAGGTGCCGCACATCGAATACGTCCGCGAAGCCGGCAGCGAAGGCATCGAGCTGGTGATGTGGCTCATCGCGCGCGGCGCCATGTCTGACTGCGCAAGGGGTGCGGCAGGTGCCGCCAAGCCCCGGGTTGCCCATCGTTTCTATCATGTGCCGGCGTCGAACACGGCGGTTGGCCACCTCATTCTGGAGAGTCTTGCATGACCATCAAAGTTGCCCTCGCCGGTGCCGGCGCCTTCGGCATCAAGCACCTCGACGCCATCAACCTGATCGATGGCGTGGAAGTGATCTCACTCGTTAGCCGTGACCTGGCCAAGACGCAGGAAGTGGCCGGCAAGTACGGCATCAAGCATGTCAGCACCGACCTGGCCGACAGCCTGGCCATCAAGGAAGTGGACGCCGTGATCCTGTGCACGCCCACCCAAATGCACGCCGCGCAGGCCGTGGCCTGCATGAAGGCGGGCAAGCATGTGCAGGTGGAGATTCCCCTGGCCGACAGCCTGCGCGACGCCTACCGCGTGGTGCAGATGCAGGAGAACACGGGCCTGGTGGCCATGTGCGGCCACACGCGGCGCTTCAACCCCAGCCATCAGTTTGTGCGCAACGCAATCGTGGCCGGTGAATTCAACATCCAGCAGATGGATGTTCAAACCTACTTCTTCCGCCGCACCAACATGAATGCGCTGGGCCAGGCGCGCAGTTGGACGGACCACCTGCTGTGGCACCACGCAGCACACACCGTGGACTTGTTCGCCTACCAGGCGCGCAGCCCCATCGTGCGTGCCAACGCCATTCAGGGCCCCATCCACCCTGCACTGGGCATTGCCATGGACATGAGCATCCAGCTTAAGGCGGCCAACGGCGCGATCTGCACGCTGAGCTTGAGCTTCAACAACGACGGCCCGCTGGGCACCTTCTTCCGCTACATCGGCGACACCGGCACTTACCTTGCGCGCTACGACGATCTGGTGAATGGCAAAGAAGAGAAGATCGATGTCTCGAAAGTGGCCGTCTCAATGAACGGCATTGAACTGCAAGACCGCGAGTTCTTTGCCGCCATCAAGGACAAGCGCGCTCCCAACGGCAGCGTGGCGCAGGTGCTGCCTTGCTATGAAGTCTTGCATCAGTTGGAAACGCAACTCAACGCCTGAGCCGCTACGATGCGGCCAAGGAGCGCAGCATGGCCACGCAGACCGACAACCTCATCCTCGAACACCTGCGGCACATTCGCGGCCGCGTGGATCAGATCGCCGATGACATGCTCGATCTAAAGCATCGCCTGTCTGGGCTTGAGTCAGGCATGGTGGCCGTGAAGCGGGATGTCGCTTCGGGCGACGAGACCGACGCACGCCAACAAGTCAGCCTGGACAAGTTGGTTGAGCGCATCACGCGCATCGAAAAGCGCCTTGAGCTTTCGTGACCTGAGCGTGAAGCCACGCCGCATCG